>NZ_LZKV01000012.1:0-24313 GCF_001672995.1 Mycobacterium sp. 1482292.6
TCGGACTGATGGACGAGCTGGACAAAGTTAAGCGGGTCGTAACACGGCGGGCCGCGGTCGACGAGGTTGCTGGTGGCGGGGTTTCGACGGTTGGCGGCGGCGGTGCCGGGGCTTCGGGGACGGGTTCGGGGAGTTCGACCTCGGAGATGGTGCGCCGCGGCGCGTCGCGGGGAACGGCCGCGTCGTCGCCTACCGCGGGCAGACCGGTGGTGTCGAGCCGATCGGCCGTCGTGGTCTGGCTGAAGGTGATGCCCGAGGACGCGGTGTAGCCGCCGGAGCGGTCGATCGCACCGGGCTCGGTGCGCGTGGAGAAGCTGATCCGGCGCCGGCGGTACCGCAGCAGGCCTGCCACCAGCGCGGTGATGACGAGCAGGGCAGCGACGACCGCGATGGCGATCCAAAGACCTTGGGACACGCTGACATTGTTTCAAGTCGCCCGGTGTGCGTCGGTCACCGGGCCTTAATCGACCGCGCCCACCAGCTGGTCCACCTGCTGGCCGCGCATCCGCTGGGAGATGACGGCGGTGATGCCGTCGCCCTGCATGGTCACACCGTAGAGCGCGTCCGCGACCTCCATCGTCGGCTTCTGGTGCGTGATGATGATCAGCTGAGAGCGCGCCCGCAGCAGCTCGAACAGCGAGATGAGCCGCCGCAGGTTGGTGTCGTCGAGGGCGGCCTCCACCTCGTCCATGATGTAGAACGGCGACGGGCGGGCCCGGAAGATCGCCACCAGCATGGCCACCGCCGTCAGCGCCTTCTCGCCGCCGGACAGCAGCGAAAGCCGGGTGACCTTCTTGCCCGGCGGCCGGGCCTCGACCTCGATGCCGGTGGCGAGCATGTCGTTGGGGTCGGTCAGCCGCAGCCGCCCCTCGCCACCTGGGAACAACACGGTGAAGACCTCGGTGAACTCGCGTTCGACGTCGGCATACGCCTCGCTGAACACCTGCAGGATGCGGGCGTCGACCTCGTCGACCACCCCGAGCAGGTCCTTGCGGGCGGCCTTGACGTCCTCGAGCTGGGTGGACAGGAAGTTGTATCGCTCCTCGAGCGCGGCGAACTCCTCCAGCGCCAGCGGGTTCACCCGGCCCAGTTCGGCCAGCTCACGCTCGGCCCGCTTGGCGCGGCGTTCCTGGGTGGCCCGGTCGTAGGGAATCGGCGCGGGCGCGAAGACCTGCTCACCGCGCTCCTTGGCCTGCTCGTATTCGGCCATCTCCAGATCGGTCGGCGGCAGCAGGTTGTCCGGCCCGTACTCGGCGATCAGGTCGGCCGCCGCCATCCCGAACTGCTCGAGCACCATCTGCTCGAGCTGCTCGATCCGCATCGCCGCCTGGGCGTTGGCCACCTCGTCGCGGTGCAGCGAGTCGGTCAGGGCGGCCACCCGGGCGCTCAGCGCGTTCACCTCGTCGCGCACCGCCGCCATCGCGGTCGCGCGCTGCCGGCGCTCGGCGGCCAGCGCGTCGCGGATCTTGGACGCGGCGTCGACGACCCCGGTCAACCGCTGCGCCAGCAGCCGCCCGGAATCGGCCACCGCCGCCGCCACCGCGGCGGCACGCAACCGCGCCTCCCGCGCCTGCTGGGCCCGCAGCCGGGCTTCGCGCTCGGCCGCGGCCGCGCGGCGCAACGAGTCCGCGCGCCCCCGCACCGCGTTCGCCCGCTCTTCGGCGGTCCGCACCGCCAGCCGCGCCTCCACCTCGACGCTGCGCGCGGCTTCGGTCGCCGCGGCGATCCGCTGCCGGTCCACGGGATCTTCGGTCGGCGCCTGCTGGGTCTCCTGCGCGTTGCGCAGCCGGGTCTCCAGTTCGGTGACCTCGGCGACGGTCTGGGTCCGGCCCGCTTCGAGCTCCTCGCGCTGCCGCAGCAGCCTGCTCCACTCGTCCTCGGACGTCCGGGCCTCCTGGCCCAGCCGGCCCAGCTGCTCGTACATCCCCGAGATCTCGCTGTCGGATTCGTTGAGCGCGGCCAGCGCCTGCTCGGCGGAGTCCTGACGGGCGGCCTGCTCGGTCAGCGCCCCGGACAGCGCCGCGCTGAGCTGGGCCACCCGCGCCTCGGCGGCGGTCAGCTCGTCGCCGGCCTTGTCGATCTCCGACGTCACCTCGAGCGTGGACAGCTTGCGATCCGAGCCGCCGCTCACCCAGCCGGCGCCCACCAGGTCGCCGTCGAGGGTGACCGCACGCAACCGGGGATGCGCGGCCACCAGCGCCAGCGCCCGGTCCAGGTCGTCGACCACCGCGACGCCGGAGAGCATGGCCGTGATCGCGCCGCGCAGCCGGGCGGGCGCGTCGATCAGGTCCAGCGCCCACAGCGCACCCGCCGGGGCGGCCTGCGGCGCGGGCTGATCGGCGGGCCAGTCCCCCAACACCAGCGCGGCGCGGCCGCCGTCGGCCTCCTTGAGCGCGGCGACGGCCGAGCGGGCCGCGCCGAAGCTGTCGGCGGCCAGGGCGTCGGCCGCCGATCCCAGCACCGCGGCCAGCGCCGCCTCATACCCGGACCGGACCTTGACCAACTTGGCCATCGGACCCAAAAGACCTGTGCCGTCGTGGTTTTGGGTGAGCCACGCCGCGCCGTCCTTGCGCTCGAGCCCGATCGCGAGCGCGTCGATGCGGGCCCGCAACGAGGCCACCTGGCGTTCGGCGTCCCGCTCGGCGGACTGCAGTTCGGCCACCCGCTCGTCGGCCAGCCGCAATGCGGCGACGGTGCGCTCGTGGTGTTCGTCGAGACCCACCTCGCCCTGGTCGAGTTCACCGACCCGGCCCTGCACGGTCTCGAATTCCACCTTGGCCTGCTGCGCGCGGGCGGCGGCGGCTTCGATGCGTTCGGACAGCCGCGCAACGCTGTCGTCGATCGATTCGACGCGGGCCCGCATCGTCTCCACCTGGCCGGTCAGCCGGGCGAGGCCTTCCCGCCGGTCCGCCTCCGCGCGCACGGCCGCCATGTGAGCCCGGTCGGCCTCGGCGGCTTCGCGCTCCCGCTCGGCCAGTTCGGCGCGCGCGCCGTCCAGCCGGGTCCGGGCGCCGGCCAGCTCGGCGAGCAGCTGTTGTTCGGCGGCCGCGACCCGCTCCGCCTCGGCTTCCAGCGCGGCGGGGTCGGTGTCGCCGGTGGCGACCGGCTCGACGTCGAGGTGCTGGGCCCGCTCGCTGGCGATGCGCACGGTCGCGGCGACCCGTTCGGCCAGCGCGGACAGCGCAAACCAGGTGTGCTGAACGGACTCTGCGCGGCTGGAGAGTTCGGCGACCGCCGCCTCGTGCGTCGTCAGCTCCTCGGACGCCACCGCCAGCCGCGCGGCCGCCTGGTCGTGGTCGCGCCGCATGGCGGCCTCGGCCTCGAAGATGGCCTCCCGCTCGCCCTGCCGGTTGACCAGGTCATCGGCGGCCAGCCGCAGCCGGGCGTCGCGCAGGTCGGCCTGGATCGTCTGGGCGCGACGGGCCACCTCGGCCTGGCGGCCCAGCGGTTTGAGCTGGCGACGCAACTCGGTGGTCAGGTCGGTCAGCCGGGCCAGGTTCGCCGACATCGCGTCGAGTTTGCGCAGCGCCTTTTCCTTGCGCTTGCGGTGCTTGAGCACGCCGGCGGCTTCCTCGATGAACGCGCGACGGTCTTCGGGCCGCGATTGCAGGATCTCGTCGAGCTTGCCCTGCCCGACGATGACGTGCATCTCCCGGCCGATGCCGGAGTCGCTCAGCAGCTCCTGAACATCCATCAAACGGCAACTGCTGCCGTTGATTTCGTACTCGCTGGCGCCGTCGCGGAACATCCGCCGCGTGATCGACACCTCGGAGTATTCGATGGGCAGCGCGTTGTCGGAGTTGTCGATGGTGACCGTGACCTCGGCGCGCCCCAGCGGGGCCCGCGACGACGTCCCGGCGAAGATGACGTCCTCCATCTTCCCGCCCCGCAGGGTCTTTGCTCCCTGCTCCCCCATGACCCAGGCCAGCGCGTCGACGACGTTGGATTTGCCCGAGCCGTTGGGTCCGACGACGGCGGTGATGCCCGGTTCGAACCGCAGAGTCGTCGGCGAGGCGAAGGACTTAAAGCCCTTCAGCGTCAGACTCTTGAGGTACACGGCGAGCCAGACTACCGCTCAAATCGGCCCGGACGGCGGCACCGCGGGGTGTCGGCCGGCCCGAAATAGGGCGGTGTTTCGGGCGGTCGACGCACTGGTCACAGTGGTCACATCAGCCACGGGCGGAAGGTGAATGTCGTCCTGCGAAACGCGCTGGCGCCGGCGCTATCACGTTGCGGATTCGCCCATCGACGCCGCAGCCGGTGCCGGTGTGACAGATGTGAGGCCCAGGGGCTCGTCGGACGCCCGGACCCTGCCCGTCAGCGCTCGACAAAACCTTCGAACCGCTCCTGGGGCTGCGACCAGTCGGCGACCACCTTGTCGACGTGGCCGGGCCGCGACGGCCATGCGGTGCCGCCTTCCAGCAGGTGCAGCAGCTTCTCGCCGGCCGGCCGCGGGCCCTGGGCGACCACCAGAACGCGGCCGTCGGCCTGGTTGGCGGCATAGCCGGTGAGACCCAGTTCCAGCGCCCGGCAGCGGGTCCACCAGCGGAAACCGACGCCTTGGACCTGGCCGTGCACCCATGCGGTGAGCCGGGTGTCAGGCTCCGACATTTTTCGCCTCGGAGCTGACCTCGAAGTTGACGGTGGTTCCGGACTTGAGCGTGCGGCCGACCGTGCAGACCTGGTCGATCGCGCGGTTGACCACGACCAGCAGGCGCTGCTTCTCGTCGTCGGCCAGCGACGACAGGTCCAGTTCCAGGGTCTCCTCGAGCAGCGGATAGCGTTCCTGCTCCCGGTCGGCGGCGCCGGAGACCTTCACCACCGCCTTGTAGTCGTCGCCCAGCCGGCGGGCCAGCGGCAGGTCGCTGGACATCCCGCTGCACGCCGCGAGCGCGATCTTGAGCAGCTCACCGGGGGTGAACACGCCTTCGACGTCCTCGGAGCCGATCAGCACCTGCGCCCCTCGTGAGCTGTACCCGGTGTAGCGGCGAGTTCCGGTGCGTTCCACCCATAGTTCGGCCATGGCTCATTTCTACCGGGCGGCCGAACTTTTCCGGCACGGGCATACTGTTTTGCATGTCCACCGTGGTCGCATTCCATGCCCACCCGGACGACGAGGTCGTGCTCACCGGTGGCACCCTGGCGCGGGCGGCGGCGGCCGGGCACCGGGTGGTCGTGGTCACGGCGACCGACGGTCGCGTGCACAACGAGGACCACAACGACCGGCTGAACGAATTGCGTTTGAGCGCAAGCATTCTCGGGGCGCATCGGGTGGAGTGCCTGGGGTACGCCGACAGCGGCTACGGGCCGCTGTTCTACCCGGATCCGCCCGGGCGCACCCGATTCGGTCGCGCGGACCTCGACGAGGCGGCCGGGCGGCTGGCCGGCATCCTGCGCGACGAACACGCCGACCTGCTACTCAGCTATCAGCCCAACGGCGGCTACGGCCACCGCGACCACGTCCAGGTGCACCACGTCGGCAAGCGGGCCGCCGAACTCGCTGCCATCCCGCGGGTACTCGAGGTGACGATGCCGCGCGAAATGCTGCTTCGCGTCAGCGATGTCGCGCATTTGTTGCGGCTGCCGGAGCCGTACGAACGCGACATCGTCCGCGGCGCCTACGCCCCCCGCACCACGATCACCCATCGCGTCAACGTCTTCGGATTCGCGCGCCAGAAGCGCGACGCATTCGCCGCGCACCGCTCCCAGATCGGCGCTTCGGGTCTGGTCGCGGGTGTGTTCGGGCTGCTGTTGCGGTTGCCGCCTCAGGTGTTCGGTGCGCTGTTTTGCCACGAGTGGTTCGTGGACCCGGCGCTGCCCACCGGGACGCTGCGCCGCGACATCTTCGATTGACTCATCCGCGTTCGAAAGCTCAACCCCGCGGGCGCGGTTGACATTTCGGGCAGTAGAACGACGAGCGGTTCATGAACTTCTCCCGGCGCATCACCGCCCCGCAGCGACGGCAGGCGTGGCCCGCACGGCCGTAGGCGTCCAACGATCGGTCGAAGTATCCGGACTCGCCGTTGACGTTGACATACAGCGAGTCAAACGACGTCCCCCCTTTGGCCAGCGCGTCGCGCATCACGGCGGCGGCGGCGTCGAGCACGGCGGTCAGCTGCTTGCGGCTCAGCGTGTCGGACAGTCGCGCGCCGTGCAGCTTGGCCCGCCACAGCGCCTCGTCGGCGTAGATGTTGCCGATACCCGAGACCACCTGTTGATCGAGCAGCTGCCGCTTGATCTCGGAATGCTTGCACCGCAAGACTTTTACCACCGCGTCCGCGTCGAAGCGGGGGTCCAGCGGGTCACGCGCCAGGTGCGCGACCGGTTCGGGCACCACGCTGCCGTCCACCTCGACCAAATCGGCGAGCATCCACCCCCCGAAGGTGCGCTGGTCGGCGAAACTCAGCACGGTCCCGTCGTCGAGCAGCGCGGAGATCCGGACGTGGTCGGCGCGCGGCACCGCACCGAGCAGCATCTGCCCGCTCATGCCGAGGTGAACCACCAGCGCCGTATCCGATTGCTGCCCAACGGGTTCGGTGTCGAGCAGCAGCCACAGGTATTTGCCGCGCCGATCGGTGCCGGTGATTCTCGCGTTCAGCAGCCGGGCGGTCAGGTCCGCGGGCCCCGCTTCGTGGCGACGCACCGCGCGCGGGTGGTGCACCCGCACGGCGGTGATCGTCTTGCCGACGACGTGGGCGTGCAGGCCGCGGCGCACCACCTCGACTTCGGGCAGTTCGGGCATTCAGACAGACACCATCTAGTTGGGCGTCGTCCCCGCGGTGTCCAGCACGTCGAGGGTTTTCCAGGTCTGGGCCGCGGCCTTCTGCTCGGCTTCCTTCTTGGAGCGGCCCACCCCGGTGCCGTATTCGGTCTCGGCCACCACGACCACGGCGGTGAATTCCTTGTCGTGGTCGGGGCCGGTGGAGGTGACGACGTAGGACGGCGCGCCCATGCCGCGCGCCGCGGTCAGCTCCTGCAGGCTCGTCTTCCAGTCCAGCCCGGCTCCCAGCGTCGGCGCGGCGTCCAGCAGCGGACCGAACAACCGCAGAATCACCTCGCGCGCAACGTCGATGCCGTGCTCGAGATAGATCGCGCCCAACAGCGATTCCATCCCGTCGGCCAGGATGCTGGATTTGTCGGCCCCGCCGGTGTTGGCCTCCCCACGCCCCAGCAGCAGATGGACGCCGAGGCCCCCGTCGCACAGCTTGCGCGCGACGTCGGCCAGCGCCTGGGTGTTGACGACGCTGGCCCGCAGCTTGGCCAGGTCACCCTCGCTGCGGTCGGGGTGGCGGTGGTAGAGCTCGTCGGTGATCGTCAGCCCCAGCACGGCGTCGCCCAGGAACTCCAGGCGCTCGTTGGTGGGCAGTCCGCCGTGCTCGTAGGCGTAGCTGCGATGCGTCAGCGCCAGGGACAGCAGTGCGTCGGACAGTTCAACCCCGAGGGCGTCGAGCAGAACCTGCCGTGAACTCACCGCTGGTCCCGCGACTCGTCCGACTCGGCGCTGAACATGCCCGCCAGCTTGGCCCACCGCGGATCGATGCGATCGTGCCGGTGGCCCGGCTCGGCGGCCAGCGGGACGCCGCATTCGGGACACAGCCCCGGGCAGTCCGGGGTGCACACGGGCGAGAACGGGAGCTCCAGCCCGACGGCGTCGCGGATCGACTGCTCGAGGTCGATGGTGTCGTCGACGATGTGGCCCACCTCGTCTTCCTCGGTGGTCGCCTCGGTGGCGCTGTCCGGGTAGGCGAACAGTTCGGTCAGCCGCACCTGCACGTGGCTCTGTAGCTTGGTCAGGCAACGCGAGCACTCACCGGCGGTCGGGGCGGTCACCGTCCCGGTCACCAGGACGCCTTCGGACACCGATTGGACCTGGAGGTCCAGGTCCAGGTCCGCGCCGGCCTCGATCGCGATCATGTCCAGCCCGATGCGGGACGGACTGGGCACGGTTTTTCGCAGGGTGACCATGGCCCCGGGGCGCCGCCCGAGCCGGGTGATGTCGAACGCCATCGGTCCGGCAAGCCGTGACGCTGCGCCGCGGGCCGATGATGTGCTGTGCTGCCGCGTCATACCGGGAATCCTACGGCGCTGACCCGACAATTCCAGGGCGTGGCCGCCCGGGTGGACCGCCGCGCGGGGCTAGCGCACGGCGTAGTCGTGGGTTCCGGCGGCGGTGCGCAGTTGGTGACGACCGCGTCCCACCGAGCGCAGGGTGCCGTTGAGGAATTCCTCGAACTCGGCGAGCTTGTTGTCGACGTAGATGTCGCACTCGCCGCGCAGCCGGTCGGCCTCGGCGTGCGCCGAGTCGATGAGCCGGGTGGCCTCGGCGTTGGCCGCCTCCACCACGCTGTTCTGCGACACCAGGCGCTGCTGCTCCTTGATGCCCTCTTGCACGGCCTTCTCGTAGGAGATGTTGCCGTTTTCCAGCAGCCGGTCGGCTTCGGCCTGGGCGCGCCCGACGCTGGCTTCGTACTCGCGCTTGGCCGCCGTGGCGATGCGCATCGACTCTTCGCGAGCCTCGCCGACCATCCGCTCGCTGTGCTGGCGCGCCTCGCTCACCATCCGGTCGGCTTGCGCCTTGGCGTCGGACAGCAGCCGGTCGGCCTCCGCGCGGGCGTGGTTGAGCATGGACTCCGACTCGGTGGTCGCCGAGGCCACCATGGACTCGGAGTGCGTCTTGGCGTCCTGCAGCATCGAATCGCGGGCGTCCAGCACATCCTGGGCGTCATCCAGTTCGCCCGGAATCGCATCCTTGATGTCGTCGATCAACTCCAGCACGTCGCCGCGGGGCACCACGCAGCCGGCCGTCATCGGAACGCCACGGGCTTCTTCCACGATGGCGCTGAGCTCGTCCAGCGCCTCAAAGACTCGATACACGGCCATACCCTCCTGGCGTCTGCAAAGATCCGGTTGTTACCAGTGTGCCTGGTGTTGTCCCTGTGACAGCGGTGGCGAGCCCGGTGTGTCGGGTATTTGCCCGTTCGGGGCGCCTCAAACAACCCTTCGCGCCGTTTCCGGGCAGGTCGCAGGAATCCAGTGTCATCAGAAAAGCGCCCGTTCACGCTGTTACCGCGGCCGCCACGACCGCACGAGGTGGTTCATCCATATTCGGCGCCGGGCTCCCGCCGAGGCTTGACGGGCGCGGGGCCCGGGGTTTGCGTCGACACGCCGGGGCCCGGCTATTTGCCAGCGATTCTAGGCGCCGGGCGGCCGGGCCACTATCTCGGCGGCCGGCGATATACCCCCTCGGGGTATACTGCACGGGATACGCGGGGGCTCTACGGTTTACCCAGGAGGACACAGTGACGGTGCTATCGGCGATCGGGCACGCGTTGACGCTCGCGGGCTCGATGACGTGGGAAATCTTGTGGGCGCTGATCCTGGGTTTCGCCCTCTCGGCGGTGGTGCAGGCCGTCGTGCGGCGTTCAACGATCGCGTCGCTGATGGGCGACGACCGGCCGCGCACCCTGGCGATCTCCGCGGGGCTGGGCGCGGCGTCGTCGTCGTGCTCGTACGCCGCGGTGGCGCTGGCGCGGTCGCTGTTTCGCAAGGGCGCCGACTTCACCGCCGCGATGGCGTTCGAAATCGGTTCCACCAACCTGGTGGTGGAACTGGGCATCATCCTGGCGCTGCTGATGGGCTGGCAATTCACCGCCGCCGAATTCGTCGGCGGCCCACTGATGATCGTCGCGCTCGCCGTGCTGTTCCGGCTGTTCGTGCGTTCGCGACTCGTCGACGCCGCCCGCGAGCAGGCCGAGCGGGGACTCGCCGGATCCATGGAAGGCCACGCCGCCATGGACATGTCGATCCAGGGCGAGGGCTCGTTCTGGCGACGGCTGTTTTCCCCGGCGGGCCTCACCTCGGTTTCACACGTGTTCGTGATGGAGTGGCTGGCGATCCTGCGCGACCTCGTGCTGGGCTTGTTGATCGCCGGCGCCGTCGCGGCCTGGGTACCCGAAAAGTTCTGGCAGGTCTTCTTTTTGGCCGATCACCCGGGCCTCTCGGCGCTGTGGGGCCCGATCGTGGGGCCCATTGTGGCGATCGTGTCCTTCGTGTGCTCCATCGGCAACGTGCCGCTGGCCGCGGTGCTGTGGAACGGAGGCATCAGCTTCGGCGGTGTCATCGCCTTCATCTACGCCGACCTGTTGATCCTTCCGATCCTCAACATCTACCGCAAGTATTACGGCACCAAGATGATGCTGACGCTACTGGGCACCTTCTACGCCGCTATGGTGGCCGCCGGATATCTGGTCGAATTGGTCTTCGGCACAACGCATCTCATTCCCAAGCAGCGCAACGCGACGGTGATCGAGGCGTCGATCTCCTGGAACTACACGACGTGGCTCAACATCGCCTTCCTGATGCTCGCGGCAGTCCTGATCGCCCGGTTCGTCACGTCCGGAGGTCTGCCGATGGTGCGCATGATGGGCGGCTCCCCCGAGGCCGGCCAATCAGAGCATCGGCACTGAGGAGTCTCAGGGTTGCGGCAACCGCACGTCCAGCACCACGCAGCGCCCTTGCCCGGCCTCGGCGAGCGCCCATTCGACGGCCTTGCTCATCTCCGCCGGCGTGCGCACCGTGCGTCCGCTGCCGCCGCATGCCGCGGCGAGCGCGGCGTAGTCGGTGTCGGGGGTGAGTCGGGTCTCGCCGAAATCGTTCTCCCGCACCGACACTCCCTGCGGGTACAAGTCAATCACCGGCAGCTTGGAGGCCAGATACGACTGATTGTTCAAGACGACGGTGACGAAGGGCGCACCATGGCGATGCGCCGACCACAACGCGGCGGTGGGCACGCCGAAGTTGAACGAGCCGTCGCCGCAGATGGCGACGACGGGCGCTTCCGGCCGGGCGAGTTTGACCCCGAACGCGCCGCCGAGCGCCCAGCCCAATCCCGGTGCGCCCGTGTCGAAGAGCTGCCCGGGTGACCGCCGCACCTGCCGGGCCACGGCGGACCGGTTGGTCACGGCCTCCTGTACCAGCACCGCGTCGTCGGGCAGGGCGCCGCCCAGCGCGGCCAGCATCGCATCGGGTGCGTCCGCCGGGCGATCGGAGGCGGCCCGGCGGGCCGCCTCCCGCTGGCGCTGCGCCGTGTCGGCCTCGGCCGACTGCCGACGCGCGGCCCACTTCTCCCGCAGCTCGTCGGTGGCCAGCCGCAACAGGGTCTGCTCGAGCAACAGCAGCGCCACCCGCGTGTCGGCGGTCAGCGCGACCTCGATCGGAAACGACCACAGCGGCATCCTCGGTTTGACCGGATCGCCGTCGATCTGCACCACGCGGGCATTCGCGGGCGGGGCCAGCTGCGCCGGCACCCAGGGCACTTCGCAGTCCAACAGCAGCACGGTGTCGGCGTTCTCCAGCGGCGCCGCGTCGCCCACCACGTGCAACGGATGTTCCAGCGGCAGGTTTGCGCGGTCGCCCTGATCGATCACCGGCGCACCCAGCAGCTCGGCGATGCGGCCCAGCACCGTTGCGGTCGCGGGGTCGGCGGCGGTCCGGGCCGTGACGATGACGACCCGCTTGCCCGCCACCAGGATTCCCGCCAAGCGTCCCAGCGCGCCCGGATCCGGGCCGGGCGGTACGGCCGGCGGCAGGCGGCGCGGCAGCGCGCCGGCCCCGTGCTCCATCAACGCTTCTCGGGGCAGCATGACGTACGCGGGGCCGGGCGGGCAGGATTGGGTGACCTGGAAGGCCCGCCGGACGATCGGGGCCAGCTCGCGGCCGCGGGGAACCTCCATGTGCCACTTGGCGTAGTTGCGCACCACGGCGGGCTGGTCGAGTTGCTCCTGCTGCCAATGGATGTAGGTGTCGCGGTGACCGCGCACCCCCGGCGCCGAGCTGTAGGGAGCGCGGCCGGCGAATACCACCACCGGGGTCCCGTTGCGCTGCGCGTTGTGCAGCTGGCAGCCCAGGTTCAGCGTGCCGGCGTCAACGTGCACCATCACCGCCTGCGGGCGGCCGCTGGCCATGTGATGGCCGATGGCCGCGGCCAGCGCGATGCTCTCGTGCACGCACAACACCGCCTGCGGGCTCGGCGTGCCCGCGGCGCGCGCCGCCGCCAGCGCCTCCTGAATCGGCGCGGAATCGGTTCCGGGGTTGATGAAGAAGTGCGCGACTCCCTCGTCGGCGAGCAGCGCAACCAGATCGGCCGCGGCCTCGGGTACGTCGAACAGATTGTCTACCGTCATGGTGCCGTTCTCCTATCGACGTCGGCGACCTCGCGTACCCCCTCCTGACGGATCAGATCTTCAAGATACGTTCTGTGTGGGCGTCTGCGATCTATTCCGGCGGACTCCGGTTCCACGTGGCGCGCTCGAACCCGTCGACCGCCCCTAACCAGGGACTCACGGGTGCTCGACGGAGAACTTTCGACACCATCGGGTACCCGCGGCGTGGCGGTTTACTCCACGCCACTGCCGGCATGGTCAATGCGCCTGCCGCGCAATGGTTTCGGCGTCGATCGACGGATTCAGGACCGGGCCGAAAGCCGTTCGCGCAGACGGCGATTGACCGGTTCGGGCAGCAGTTCGGACACGTCACCGCCAAGCATCGCGACCTCTTTGGCCAGCGACGAGGACACGAACGAATAGCGCGGAGCGGTCGCGACGAAGAAGGTGTCCACACCGGCGACGTGTTTGTTCATCTGCGCCATCTGCAGCTCGTATTCGAAGTCGGTGCCGGTGCGCAATCCCTTCACGATGGCGGTCATGCCCCGCGCCCGGACGAAGTCGACGACCAGGCCCTGCCCGGCCTCCACGCGCAGGTTCGGCAGGTGCGTCGTCGATTCGTTGATCATCGCGATCCGCTCGTCGAGGTCGAACATGCCCTTTTTGGCGGGGTTGGTCAGGATCGCCACCACCACCTCGTCGAATTGGGCCGACGCGCGCTCGAAGACGTCGATGTGACCCAACGTCACCGGGTCGAACGACCCGGGGCACACCGCGCCCGTCATGCGCGCGATCCGATGCAAGCGGGTGATCTGCGGACATCGGCGATCATGACGCGCGGCGAGACGATGCAGAGCGAAGCGATGCTGAGGAGCGGCGCCATGACGAACGACGGTACACGCCTACCTCAATGGCGCTCGGCCAGCTCCAGCCGGGTGTCGCCATACACCCGGTGCGGCCACGCGGCCCAGCCGGCCGGCCAGTCCAGCGGCGCACCGCCGGCCGCACGCTCCAACACCGCAACGCTGCCTTGGTGCACCCAGCCACGGGCGGGCAAGGCGGCCAACACGGCCTCGACCTCGGTGGCGTCCACGTCGTAGGGCGGGTCGGCCAGCACCAGATCGAACGCGGCGTCGGTCCCGGCGGCCAACACGGTCGCCACCGCTGCGCGGCGCAGCGTCGCACCGGGCAGGCCCACGGTTTCGATGTTGCGCGCGATGACGGATGCGCTGCGCGGGTCCGACTCCACGAAGAGCGCGGCGGCGGCGCCGCGGGACAGCGCCTCCAATCCCAGTGCGCCCGAACCGGCGTAGAGGTCCAGCACGGCGACACCGGTCAGGTCCAGGCGGGCCGAGAGGATGTTGAACAGCGATTCGCGCACCCGATCGGTGGTGGGCCTGGTACCGCGCGGCGGGACCGCGATGCGACGGCCCCCGGCCGCGCCGCCAATGATCCGGGTCACCTGCGAAGTCCTAGAGCAGCGTCGACCAGTAGTCCCAGAACCGGGCCATGATCAGCAACAACACCGCGGTGAACCACAGCGCGGCGACCGACCACCGCCATTGGAAGAGCAGCCATCCGGGTCCGGATTGCCGGTGCTGCAGCACCGGGCGATAGGCGATCGAGGCCACCACCACCAGCAGCGAGATGGTGACGACCCACACCACCATGCAGTAGGGGCACAACGCGCCGATGCGGTAGAGGCTCTGGAAGATCAGCCAGTGCACGAACACCGCCCCGACCACCAGCCCGGCCGTCAGAACCAGCCAATACCATTGCGGCAGAGCAACTTTCGTCAGCGCCAACAGCCCGGTCACGACCACCACGGTGAAGGCCACCAACCCCAGCAGCGGGTTGGGAAAGCCCAGCAGCGACGCCTGCGGCGTGATCATCACCGAGCCGCAGGACAGGATCGGGTTGATGTTGCAGGACGGTACGTACGCCGGGTTTTCCAGGATGTCGATCTTCTCGACCGTCAGCGTCGCCGACGCGACCAGCCCGATCAGCCCGGCGATGAGCACCCACCAGGCGCTGAGCGCGGGCACTCGCGTCCCCGAAGCCGGATGCGGCGTCAGGTCGCCGGCGGGATCGACAGCTTCGGTCGACACCGCACCGGTCACATCGCGGCCGGCGCGACCGCGCCGTCGATGCCCGGGATGTTGCCCACGATTTCCTTGATCTTGTTGACCAGCGCCTCGGGTGTCGACGGGTCGTAGTCCTCGCCGTTGATCTTGATGGTCGGCGTGGCGTTGATGTGTGCGGCCGCCGCTTCGCCGGTGACCTTGGACAGGTATTTGCCGCTGTTGATGCAGTCCGGCACCTTGCCCACCACACCGGCCTCGCGGGCGAGTTCGATCAACCGGGCGTTGTCCGGGAAGCTCTTGCCGGTTTCGCTCGGTTGGATGTCGGTGCTGAACAGCGCGGAGTGGAAGCGCCGGAAGGCGTCCTGGGACTCGTCGGCGACGCAGAGCGCCGCGGCGCCCGCGCGCGAGGAGTAGTTCTGGTTCCGCGAGCTGTCGAGGATCGACACCATGGAGTAGTCGCCCGCGATGGCGCCGAGGTCGATGAGCCTGGAGACCGTCGGGCCGAAGGTGCGCTCGAAGTTACCGCAGGCCGGACACAGGAAGTCCTCGTAGAACGTCACCACGGCCTTGGGGTTGCTGGTGCCGGGCTGGGTGATCAGCTTGCTCGACGTGACCCGAACGGTGTCGCCCGCGCCGGTGGGGCCGGTCTTCTTGTGGTGCGAGGTCACGATGTAGAAGACGAGGGCGACCGCGAAGATCACCACGAATGCGGTACCGCCGATTTGGACGAGCCGGCTCGACTTACCGCCGGAGGCCGACTTCATGTCGAATCGCGGGGGACGTTTGGGTTTGTCGGCCACAGGTTCCCTGATCTTTCGGTGCGAGTTGTCGGTCTGCCCGGGTGCGGACAAAGCGATCGGACAAGGCGCCTCTAGATTACCGGCGCCAACCGCTGCGGGAATCAGACCCGGCTCAGGTGGGCGCGCAGCGCCGAGATCAGCTCGCTGGTCGCGACCATGCTGTCGCCGCCCAGCTGGAACAGGTTGGCGAAGCCGTGGGTCAGCGAACCCAGGTACCGCAGGTCCACCGCGACGCCGGCGGCCCGCAGCGCCTCGGCGTAGCTTTCGCCTTCGTCACGCAGCGGGTCGAAGCCCGCGACGGCGATCAGCGCGGGCGCCAGTCCGGTCAGCGATTGGGCCAGCGCCGGCGACACCCGCGGATCGGTGCGGTCGAGCTTCGACCGCCGCAGATACTGCGATTCGAACCAGTCGATGTCCCGCTTGGTCAGCAGGAAGCCGCGCGAGAACAGGGTCAGCGACCGGTTCTTGGCGGTGAAGTCGGTGCGCGGATAGATCAGCCATTGCAGCACCGGCGCCGGGGCGCCCTCGTCGCGCGCGATCTGGCTGACGACGGCGGCAAGGTTGCCGCCGGCGCTGTCCCCGCCGACCGCGACGTGGCCCGGCGTCGCACCCAGCTCGCCGGCGTGCTCGTAGGCCCAGGTGAAGGCCGCGTAGGCGTCCTCGATCGCGGCCGGCGCCGGGTGCTCGGGGGCCAGCCGGTAGTCGATGGACAACACATGGATGCCGGCGTCACGGCAGGTCAGTCGGCACAGACTGTCGTGGGTGTCCAGGTCGCCGATGGACCAGCCGCCGCCGTGGTAGAAGACCAGCAGCGGTGCCGGCTCGCCGCCGGGTGGACGGTAGTGCCGGGCGGGGATCTGCCCGGCGGGGCCGGGCAGCGTCAGCTCGGCGACGTCGACGTGGATCTGCGGCCCGGGGAACCCCACGGTGGACTCGCGCATCTGAGCTCGCGAGACGTGCGGGTCGTCGTCGACCACCAGGCCGTCGATGCCGACCGCGCGCAGCCCCGACAGCATCAGCTGCAGCGTGGGGTCCAGCGTGTTGCCGTCGATGATCACCGAGCGCCCACGGACCAGCCCGCGCCTGATGGCGGTGGGGATCCACGGGATGACCTTGGCCCCGACGCCGGTGACGGCGCCCTGGATCCGGCTGGCCAGCGGCACCGAGGTGCGATCGGCGCCGCGCTCGAGTTCCGGTGCGCCTGACAGAGGCCTGGTCATGGGCAACCCCCTTAACAACACGTGCGAACGCTCGCCGACGAACAGTTATTCGGTCCCCGAGCCCACCGCCTCGGAGCGTTGCCGGCCCCGGCGGCCACCAAACACGCGGCATTGCCGCCTGACCCACGCTACTGCAGCGCTATCGGCGTGCCGAGCGCGTGGTGGGCGAAGTCTGCGATATCGGTGGTGAGATCGGGCCGCGTCGCGGCGAAAGACGACCCGCGCGCAGGTGTCGATCAGTTGCATTTATTGACTAGGTAATATCGTGGTCCCCAGGTCGGTGAGCCTTCATCGGATTGCGAGCGACTTCGACGTGTTCGATTTCGAACTCAGCGCCTCGAATTCGATGACGGAACTCGGCTCGGTGCACAATCTCGAACCTTCAATTTCACAGGCAGGTGAATGAATTGGCTGGCGAGTCGGGCTCCGCCGTACCCTCAATTGCTCTCAACGACGAGAACACGATCCCGGCCCTGGGCCTGGGCGTCGCGGAATTGTCGGATGACGAGACCGAACGCGCGGTGTCGGCGGCGCTGGAAGTCGGCTGCCGGCTGATCGACACCGCCGCGGCCTACGGGAACGAGGCCGCCGTGGGGCGCGCCATCGCCGCCTCCGGCATTCCCCGCGCCGAGCTGTTCGTGACCACCAAGCTGGCCACGGCGGACCAGGGTTTCAAGGCGGCGATGGACGCCTGCAACGCCAGCCTGGAGCGCCTCGGCCTGGACTACGTCGACCTCTACCTCATCCACTGGCCGGCGCCGGCCCTGGGCAGCTACGTGAACTCCTTCGGCGGCATGATCCAGTCCCGCGCGGAAGGTCAGGCCCGCTCGATCGGTGTATCCAACTTCACCGACGAGCACCTGACGACGGTCATCGATCTGACTTTCGTCACCCCGGCGGTCAACCAGGTCGAGCTGCACCCGCTGCTCAACCAGGAAGCGCTGCGCAAGACCAACGCCGAGCACAACGTGCTCACCCAGTCCTACACGCCGCTGGCGCTGGGCAAGCTGAACGACAACCCGACGGTGAATTCGGTCGCCGGCGAATACGGCAAGACCGCCTCGCAGGTCCTGCTGCGGTGGAACCTGCAGCTGGGCAATGCGGTCGTCTTCCGGTCCGCCAACCCCGAGCACATCTCCTCCAACCTCGACGTCTTCGACTTCGAGTTGGCGGACGAGCACGTCGAGGCGCTCAACGGGCTCAACGACGGCACCCGGTTGCGGCCGGACCCCGAGACCTACGAAGGCGCGTAGGGCGCCGCTACCATCGCGCCGGGGCCGGCGCGTCGATGGTCAAGGGACGCTGATACGACAGGTCGGTGCGGTCGCGCGTGCCGACGAGGTAGCCCTTTTCGGTGAAGAACGATGACTGCAACACCCGGGCGTCCGCGAGGAACATGCCTTCGACCGTCGAGCGGCGGACCGCGATGCGCCACTGCCCATTTCGCCGCTCCAGCCGGTCGATGTAACGGCCGGTGATGAACTGGGCGCTCTTGGCGTCGGGCCCGACGAGAACCACGATCACGTAACTCTCGGCGTGCGCGGCATCACCATCGACTTCGCACGTGTGCGTGGTGATGTTGTGGGTGTGAACCCGCGACGTCTCGGCATGGGTCTTATTGGCCCAATCCCCGTACTCCGGACCGGAATTGACGGCGTGGCCGTGCTCGTCGACACCATCGGCGTGGTACGCGGACGCGATCAGGTCGACGTCGTGGCGGTCACAACCTCGGGCGTGGCGCGCAATGCAGTCGAGGATCTCAGTGCGATCCAGCAGATAGCGAACGTTCTTCTCGAGCGCGTCCAAGCCCGTGTCCACGGCCATGCTGTCCCTATTCGTTGGATCGGTCGGCATCGAGGCTTGCGACGCCCGGTGCCACTATACACTCGTACAGCACAGGCCAGGTGTCACAATACGAGTACTCAACAGATCGGATGGCCATGGCGACGTCGTCGCGGCGCGTGGGCGCCGAAACGTCCAAGACGCGGGACGTGCTGCTGGACTGTGTGGAAAAGCTGATGCTCGAACAGGGGTATGCGAGCGTCACTTACCGGGCGCTGGCGGCCAAGGCCGGCGTGACACCGAGCCTGGTGCAGTACTACTTCCCCACTCTCGATGAGATTTTCGTCGCCGCGATTCGGCGCTACTCCGAGCGCAATCTGGCATACCTGACCGAAACGCTCGCACGCCGCAGCGACGATCCCCTGCGGGCCGTGTGGGAGTACTCGTGGGAAGAGGCGACCGGCGCGCTGATGACAGAGTTCATGGCGCTGGGCAACCACCGCAAATCCATTCGCAATGAGATCGCCGCCGTGACCGAGAGCGTACGGAAGGTCCAATTGGACGCGCTCGTCGCCAAGTTCGGCAAGAACGCTCGTCCGGTCGGTGATCTTTCGCTGCCGGCGCTGCAGTTGCTGATGTCGGGCATGCCGAAGTTCCTGAATCTCGAGGAGGGCATCGGCGTCAAGTCGGCCCACCGGGAGGTCACCAAGGCCTTCGAGCGCTACATAGACTCGGTGGAACCACGCCCCGAGCCTCCCAAACGCAAGACCACCCAGCGCCGCCGGGCGACGACGCGTCGTGCGTAGCCGTAGTTGAGCGGGTGGGTCGCCGCGGTCGACTCAGTGGACAATCATGTTGACGGTCAACGCATCACGTGTGCGCACTGCTGGTGCGGGTGAACGTTGAACAAATCACGATAGGACGGTCACTGGCGGCCACCTTCGTCACTGATGCCGTATCTCGCCGCCAGCTCCGCGCCGATCAGCGTCTGCCCGCTCAAACTCATCAAGTCCGGGTCTTGATACAGCGCCCAGATCACGTGGCCGGTCAATTCGGGCGTCTCGGCGGTATCGAGGATGTGGCCGAACTTCTCGGGATTGCTGGCGATGATCTTTCGGACGCGGTCGGTCAGCAGCGATCCCATCCAGATCGAGACGGCAGCGATGCCAAACTCACGAAAGTCGAACGCCATGTCGGCGGCCATCTTGTCGGTGGCCGCCTTCGGCACCCCATAGGCGGGACCGAACGCGTAGTGCACTGACCCCGAGGACGACGAAAACGCAACCAGCCCTTTGCGTTGCGAAATCATCAAGGGTGCGGCGTGGACGGTGGCGACGTAGCTGCTCCGCACCCCGACGTCGAGCGTGTCGAGCACGCTGAGGGGCTCCTCCCAGAATTTGGTCCGACCCATCATCTCGTCGCGAATGATCGCGGCGTTGTTGACCAGGACGTCGAGCCGCCCCTGCTCGCCGCGGATTTGGGCGAACAACGCCTCGACCTGGTCGTCGTCGGCGTGGTCGACACCGACGGCGATCCCCCGTCCGCCCGCGGCGCTCACCTGTGCGGCCGTCTCGTCGACGGTGCCCGGCAGGGCTGAGTCAGCGCCGCTGCGGGTGCGACCGGTGACATACACCGTGCAGCCATGGCTGCCCAGCGCGCGGGCGATCCCTGCGCCCGCGCCGCGGCTGGCTCCCGTGACCAGGACCACCGGGGTGTTTTCCGGCATCGATGTGCTCCTTCGGGCGTACGTGGCCGACCCGCCAACCCGTCAGTGCGGAATCGCCGCCGAGTCATCTGCAGGTGCGCTCATGTCATCGCCCAAGTCGACGACCGTGGGCCGCCCGGGCAGCAACGACATGGTCGATCATCACGGAGATGGCCTGCTCGGGGCAGGAGCGGGCCGCCTCGAGCACACCGTCGCGGTGCCCGTCGGCGACCTCCTCGACCACGGCATGAGCATGACCATCGACGTCGTCGAGTTCGAACGACTCCGGTGCGATCATGGCGCACAGCGTGTGGCCCTGGCAGCGGGCCGGATCGACCTTGACGCGCACCCTACCTCCTGAATACGTTGCGTTGCTTGCATTTCGGCTAGCGTCGTCAGAGGACCGCGCCGCCGTTCACGCCGATCACCTGGCCGTTGACGTAACCGGCGCCCTCCGAGCACAGAAAGGAACACACCGCCGCCACGTCGTCGGCCTCCCCCAGCCGCCCGGCCGGAATGGCTCGCGCCAAATGCTCGGTGGGAGGCAGCTTTCCGTCCCGCTGTTGCTGACGCAGCATCGGCGAATCGATGACGAACGGCGGTACGGTATTGGCTGTGATGCCCTTGCGGGCGTAGTCCAACGCGACCGTCTTGGTCATGGCGATCACGCCGCCCTTGGTGGCCGAATAGTGCCCCTGCGCAGGAGCGCCCTGCTGACCGGCGGCAGATGAGATGGTAACGATACGACCCCATTTCGCCGCCACCATGTCGGACAACGCCGCTCGCACGCAGAGGAAGGTGCCGGTCAAATTCACCGCCAGATAGCGGTTCCACTCGTCGAGGGTGATCTTGTCGAACCGCGTGAATCCGGCGATGGCCGCGCTGGTCACCAAAATCTCCGTCGGCCCGAACTCCCCTCGCAAGGTGGCGAATGCTGATTCAACCGCCGCCTCGTCCGAGACGTCGACTCCGATCGCAAGCGCATTGCCGCCGGCGGTTTCGATCTCGGAGGCGACGGCGTTGGCATTGGCCGGATGCACGTCCATGATCGCCACGCGATGACCGTCGGCCGCCAGCTTGACGGCGATCGCTCGTCCCAAACCGGAACCCGCACCGGTCACGACGGCCGTTCGGGTCATCGGGCAGCTCCTCGGTTTCGGGCCGTACCAGCAATGTGCTGTACGAATGTATAGCGAAAACGCGAGGGGCACAAGAACCGCCGGCGCGCATCGGCCTCGGGTGCCGCCTTACACGCCAGCACCACCGGGAGCTCCGTGCATGTACAGCGTTTGCCCCGAACAGAAACTCGCTGCGTCCGACGCGAAGAACAAGACGCCGTAGCCGATTTCGTCGGGCTCACCGAGTCGGCCGAGGCCGTTGGTGAGCGCGATCGCCTCCGGATCCAATCCGTACCGCGCGGCATCGTCGGTCAGGGTGGCGGCGCGTACCGCACCGACTGCGATGGCGTTGACTCGAATGCCCTTCTTGGCCCACGCGGCCGCCATCGACCCGGTCAGGTTGTTCACGGCCGCCTTCGCGGCGCCATAGGGAGCCGCCTGCGGCATCGCCAGCAGGCTGGCCCCCGACGAGATGTTGACGATGGCCCCCTTGCCCTGCGCCATCATCGGCTGGGCTGCCGCCTTGGACAGGTGCCAGACGGCGTTGAAGTTCAGGGCGAGCACGTTCTCGAAGTCGTCGTCGGGCCACTTGAGGATCGACTTCGTCTCCGCTCCCCCAGCACAATTGACCAGGATGTCCAGCCGCCCGAATTCCTGAACAGCTCTGTCGATGAGCTCCCGGCACTCGTCCGCGGACGTCACATCGGTGGACACGGCCACGGCACGGCGGCCCAGCGCCATGACTTCCCTGGCTGTGGATTCGAGCGGGTCGGGGCGCCGGCCCGCCAACACGACGTCGGCGCCATGCTGGGCCAGCACGAGCGCCGTACCACGCCCGATTCCCGTGCCGCCGCCGGTAATGACGGCGACGCGGCCGTCGAGGTCAAACCGACTCTCCATACCGTTTCCTCTTGTTCGTCGTGGCGGTGCGCGAGCGGCGCCCATCGTTTGTACGATCGTATAGCATCGTCGCCTGTGCCGGGGACGACCGGTTCGTTGCCCCTCGGACGAGGCATGCTGTACGTTCGTATAGCGCCCACATGAGGGCGTGCGGAAGAACCGCTGACGAGGAGCCGACGTTGAGCGATCTGTATTACGACCCGTGGGACGTCGACATCGACCTGGACCCCTATCCGACCTACCGGCGCCTGCGCGACGAGTGCCCGGTCTATTACAACGAACCGCACAACTTTTGGGGCGTAAGCCGTTACGCGGATGTCGATGCGGCGCTGAAAGACACCGCCCGGCTCAGCTCGGCCAAGGGCGACATCCTCGAGGTCGTCATGACCGACCCGGTGATGCCGCCAGGCATCTTCATCAACGAGGATCCGCCCTTGCACACCATTCATCGCGCGATCGTGTCCAGGGCATTCACACCGAAGAAGATGCGAGCGATCGAGGACAAGATCCGTGCCTTCTGCGTCGCGTGCCTTGACCCACTCGTCGGCGGGGAGCGGTTCGATTTCGTGGCGGATCTGGGCGCCGAGTTGCCCATGCGCACCATCGGAATGCTTGCCGGTATTCCCGATGCGGAACAGCCTGCGGTACGCGAACACGCCAACCAGGTGCTGCGCAACGAGCCCGGAAAACCGATGTCAATCAAGAAAGATCGCTACTTCACCGGTGAGATGTTCGGCGAATACGTCGAGTGGCGCGAGAAGAACCCGTCGGACGACCTGATCACCGAACTGCTCAATGTCGAGTTCGAGGACGAGACCGGGACCACGCGAAAGCTGTCCAAGCAGGAACTGATCGTGTTCTTGGCGGTGGTGGCCGGCGCGGGCGTTGAAACGACCGGTCGCCTGTTCGGCTGGATGGGCAAGGTGCTGGCCGAGCACCCCGATCAACGTAAGGAACTCGCCGAAAACCATGCGCTGATCCCGACGGCAATCGAGGAACTGCTGCGCTACGAACCACCCGGGCCGCATGTAGCGCGCTACGTCGCCACCGACGATGTGACTTTCCAGGGGCGGGTCATCCCGGCGGGCAGCGCCCTGCTGCTGATGCTGGCTTCGGCCAACCGCGACGAACGTCATTTCGACGACCCCGACAAGTTCGACATTCACCGAAAACCCGGCGGCCACCTCACCTTCGGCCGGGGTCCGCACTTCTGCGTCGGATCTCCGTTGGCGCGTTTGGAAGGCCGCGTGGCGCTAGAAGAGGTACTCAAGCGATGGCCCGAATGGGACATCGACATGCCCGCAGCACGACGTTCGCGTACCTCGACCGTGCGAGGCTGGGACAGCATGCCCGCGGTCATCACCTGAGATGCCCTGAAGTCAATCGAGCCGCGATCAGCACCGGCGGCGCTCGCGTAGGGCGCCGCGCTACCCCGTCGGGCAGGTCGTCGCGGCCTGGCGCAGCACGCCGGTCGACGCCTGGTCCACCGGCAGCGAGTAACCACGAAGCACCGCGATGAACTGCATCGCGTACTGGCAGGCGAACGCCGCGTTCGGCGGCATCCATTGCGCCGGCGGCGAATCGCCCTTGTCCTGGTTGGCCTGCCCTTCGACGGCCAGCAGGTTGGCCGGGTCGTTGGCGAAGCGCAGCCGCTCGGGGGCGGGCCAGCCGTACGCGCCCATGTCCCACGCGTAGGCCAGCGGGACGATGTGGTCGATCTGCACGGACTCACCGACCTTGGGGCCGCGCTGAAAGGCGATGGTCTTGCTGGTGTAGGGGTCGTGCAGCGTGCCGGTGGCCACCGCGTCCGGACACCGTTTCACCGACACATACGTTTTGTCCACCAGATCACGGTTCAGGATGTCGTCGCGCGTGTCGCATCCGTTGTGCCCCAACGGGACATCGTTGTCGTCGTCCCAGGCGTCGCCGAACGCCGAGCGCAGGTAGTCGTAGCGGTGCTGGCGCAGGGGCACGACGGCCACACCGGTGAGCACATCGGTGCCCGGCTGCACCGTCGGAACGTCGGCGCGCGCCGCGTATTCGGCGGAACGCCGGGCGGTCGAGGAGCCGACCGTCTGATAGGCCACCAGCAACGCCAGCGCGGCCGCCGCGGCCAGCCACAGCAGTACTTTGCGATTCAACTTTTGTCCAGGTATTCGATGCGGTCGGTGTCGGTGAATCGCGCGGCCAGCAGCCCCAATCCGGGATTGGAGCGGTCCTCGGCGTAGGCCCTGACACAGAAGTCCCGCGCGGCCTCGATGAACTCCAGGTGGTCCGCCAGGGACAGCAGCCGCAGCGTGATCGCCTTGCCGGACTGGTTGCGGCCCAACACATCTCCCTCCCGACGCTCCTTGAGGTCGAGATCGGCCAGGGCGAAGCCGTCCAGCGTCTCGGCCACCGCACACAATCGGCGGCCGGCCGACGAGTCCGGCGCGGACCAGCTGGCGAACAAGCACAGGCTCGGATGCTGGCCACGGCCGATCCGGCCGCGCAGCTGGTGCAACTGACTGATCCCGAACCGGTCGGCGTCCATCACCAGCATC
>NZ_LZKV01000013.1:0-554 GCF_001672995.1 Mycobacterium sp. 1482292.6
GAATCGCGTTGGTGTACGTGATTTCTCGTCAGGTCACCGCGAGCAGGCGATAGAGCCCGATCAGTCCCACGGCCACGATGATCGCCCGCAGCGCATTGCCCGACAACCGCCGCCCGTAGCGCGCGCCGAGCAGCCCGCCGACCAGTGAGCCCGCCGCGATCAGCCCGGCGGCCGGCCAGCTGATCCGATCGAACGCCACCGCCGTATAGGCAATGGCGGCAACCACATTCACCATCAACGCCAATAAGTTCTTGGCCGCGTTGGTGCGCTGCACCGATTCCGGAAGCAGGGCGCCCATCAGGCCGACCAGCAGAATCCCTTGCGCCGCTGTGAAATAGCCGCCGTAGACGCCGACGGCGAACGTGCCGAACACCAGCGTCGCCATCCGGCGCGGGCTGACGTGGTCGGGCGAGCGACCCGCCTGCTCGGCGCGCGCTACGGGCGGCGGTTGTCGGGCAATGCGCTGCGGGCGATCATCGTGGCCGTGGGACTGATCGGGCTCTATCGCCTGCTCGCGGTGACCTGACGAGAAATCACGTACACCAACGCGATTC
>NZ_LZKV01000014.1:0-1558 GCF_001672995.1 Mycobacterium sp. 1482292.6
CCGCCAGCGAGCTGCTGACCAGCATCAAGGACCTGCGCCGGCGCGCGCGCTCGTCGGAAGCGATGATCGTTTTGGCCTCGGCCAACCCCGGGCCCCCGGTGCAGGCCCAGCCGAAGATCGCGCCGCCGCAGCCACTGGCCGCGCCGCAGCCCATCGCCCCGCCGCCGCCCGCCGCTCCGCCCATCCCGGCCCTGCCCCCGCCGGTGTTCGTTCCGCCGCCCCGCCTGCCGGTACCCGGACTGGGTGGCGGTCACGGGCCCCTCGGCGGTCAGGGCCCGTTCGGTCACGGCCCGTTCGGCGGTCACGGACCCTTCGGCCACGGACCCTTCGGCGGCCACGGACCCTTCGGGGGTCACGGATTCGGTGGTGGTCACGGGTTTGGCGGCCACGGCTTCGGCGGTGGTCACGGCTTCGGCCACCGATAGCGCCCTCGCGGTTCCCGGGCGGGCCGAACCCGGCGCGCTAGGGTGGCGGATCTGGGCAGGGCTACCAATTTCGGACGATGTGGAGGAGTGGTGGACGTCGTACTTGGCGTGTCTATGGCACCTGAGACCGTCCGCATGGTGCTCGTCGAAGGCGAAGCCGCGAGCGGGGTGACGGTCGATCAGGACGGTTTCGATGTCGCCGGCCACGAAACCCCCATCGCCGCAGCTAATCACGTCGTCGCGGCCATTCTCGGAACCCGGGACAGCGCGGCCCAAGGCGGGTATCGGCTCAAGTCCAGCGGAGTGAGCTGGACCGACCCCGTCAAGGCGGCGGCACTGCGAGACGCGTTGGCCGCGCGCAAGATCGAGAACGTCATGCTGGTCTCGGCGGTCATGGCCGCCGCAGCGCTGGCGCAGGCCATGGGCAGCGCGACCAACTGGGCCCGCACGGCGCTGCTGCTCGTCGAACCGGACAGCGCGACCCTGGCTGTCGTCGACACCTCGCACGGGACGGTCACCGACGTGCATCGGCACCCGCTGCCCGGCGACGACGACGCCGCACTAGCGAAACTCGCCGCGATGGTCTCGGACGCCGAGTCGATGAGCGCGCGGCCCGACGGGTTGTTCCTGGTCGGCTCGGAGGTCGACATTCCCTCCATCAAACCCACGCTCGAGGCGGCGACCGCCCTGTCGGTGACGACGCCCGAGGAACCCGAGATGGCCCTGGCGCGCGGCGCCTCGCTGGCCGCGGCGAACGCGAAGCTGGGCGCGCCGCGAACGGTCGCGATGAGCGCCACGCAGACCGCCTCGGCCGCGGCGGCCGAGCTCGCCTACAGCGCCGAGGACGACCCGGCCTCCGACGCCCACCGGCTCTCGGGCACCCCGGCGCAGCAGCGCCGCAGCCGCAAGTCGATCCTGACCATCGCCGCCGTCGCGGCGGTGTTCCTCGGCGGCGTCGCGGCGTTGACGCTGGCACTGATCTTCGGGAATCGGCCGCCCGCGGACCAGCGGCCCGACGTCGGCACGAACGTCGTCGCGCCGCAGCATCCGGAGCCCGGCCCACCGGCCCGGCCAGCGCGGCCGCGGCCATGAAGGCGGAGACCAGCATGACGTTTTCGACCTTGTGGGCCGCC
>NZ_LZKV01000015.1:0-16676 GCF_001672995.1 Mycobacterium sp. 1482292.6
GAGAACCGAAGCCGCAGCCAGCGCCGGCGTTCCCGCGGCGGCTGGATGACGTTGAGCCGCATCGACCAGCCGGCCGGACCGTCTTCGTCGTAGGTTTCCCCGCCGAACCGCATCCGCAGGTCGCCGGGGTATTCGGTTTGCGACCAAGCCAATTCGCGATCGGTCAGCGCCTCGTCGTCGATCACCAGCACGTCGCCGGCGCCGAGGTCGACGACGTCACCGGCGGCGTCGGCCGAAGCGAGCAGCCCGATCGACGTCCGGGTGCGCAGGTCCAGTTCGCCACCGCGGGAAGCCAGGATCAGCGCCCCGCTTGCCGCGGCCAGGGCAGGTTGCGCCGGCGTGAGGATCGGCGTGCGGCCGTGCATCGAAAGACGTTCGGTGACAAGCGGTATGCGCGCGCCGCCCCCGACCGTGACCACCGCGGCCAGGTCCGACCAGCTCTTGCGGTAGCGGACCAGCATGTCGTCGAAGGCATAGATGAAGCCGGTCAGCCGATCCTGGATCAGCTCTTCGAGGTCGTCCTGCGTCAGCGTCAGGCTGCAACTGCGCCCGCCGAGCACCGCGACGATGTCGGTGGCCATGTCGGCCGAGAGCCGCTCCTTGGCCGCGCGGCATTGTTCCCTGAGTTCGCCGAGCTGGCCGACACCGGCGGTGCTGGCCGGGTCCAGGCCACTGCCGTGGCCCAGCTCCTCGAAGGCACGCAGCTGCAACTCCTGGTCGATCTCTTCGCCCGACAGCGCGGTGTAACGCAGTGTCGCGCTGACGAGTTCGAAATCCCCCGCGACGTCGACCAAGGTGGCCGACGTGCCGCTGCCGCCGAAGTCGAGCAGCCCCACCACGCCCTCGTCGGGCAGTCCGAGCTCGGACTTGACCGCGGTCAGCGAGGCGATGGCGTCGCTGACCAGCCGCGGCGCCATCCCGCTACGCACGAAGCCCACATGGGTGCGCAGGGCGTCCCGCAGCGCCTGCACCGTCGCCGGTTTCCAGTGCGCGGGCACGGCGATGGAGATCTCCGAACATGCCGCGTCCGCACCCGCGGCGAGCACCATCGCGTCCAGCGCCTCCACCGTCAGCAGTTCCGGGTCGTGCGTGGAACCGTCGGGTGACACCAGCGCGACGGAATCACCGATGCGCTCGATGAAGCCCTTCATCGGCACGCCGGGCTCGGCGAGGTACGGATTCTCTTCGGGCGCACCGACTTTCGGAGCACAGTGCGGGTAAAGGGTAACCACCGACCGGCGGGTAACCGGTGGGCTTCCATTACGCGCAGCGACCAGGTTCGTGGTCCCGATCGACAACCCGAGTGGGTCGTACATAGAGCGAAAACCTTCGTCCATAGGGGTCGGTGGCCAGCGTTAACGATAGCGGCGGACACGCGGAAAGCCGATGCTTCGCAATGTCATTGGTATCCGCTCGATGCGCTTGCGTCACCGAAGCGGTATCGAAAACCCCTTGACAAAAAGCTTTGTGCTACAACACCGTCAGCGGCAGCGAACGCCTGGGCTCGAACTGGAATGTCGATCCGCCGCTGACCCTGACCACCGAAACCTCTGGCAGTTCCTCGGCGGGCGTATCGGTTTCGATCAGCTCCGCCGTCCAGTCGGTGGCCGTCCCGCTAACTCGGACCGCCAGGTGCGGTTCCACCGCGGTGACGATGGCCTGGAGCGGTTGGACGGATTCCGGCGAGCACAACGAGATCCAGGCGGCGTCGTCGTGGGCCGGCGACGGGCGGACGTGCAACCGGTTCGATTCCGTCTCGGCGACAACGTAATCCGCGGGGTTCAGCAGCGGGTGCAGCTCGAGGACCCGCAATACCCCTTCGATCCCGCCAGGAAGCTTCAGCGCCCGGTGGATGCGTTCGGCGGCCACGCCCGCTATGCCGATCAGGCCCCGGGTGCATACGCCGACGGCTTCCTCCTCGCTAGCCGCCCGGGCCCGCACCGCGATCGCGAACGACAGGTACAGCAGGTGCATCTGCAGGCACACCTCGTCGGCCATCCGGACCAGCGCCGAATGGGAGAAGGCGGCGAAGTCGAAGTCGGACAGCAGGGGGCCCGAGTAATCCGCCTGCCCCTCGTCCGAACGATCGATGGCGTCGAGTTCCCATGTGGCGGCGCGGGTTCGGCTGACGATGTCCAGCGCCGGGATGCTCTGCGCCTCGGGGTAGGACTCGTCGATGATGACGGTCCACGCGCAGTGCGGATGCCGGTCGGCGGGCGTGCGGGGCGGCCGGTGGATCGGGCGCACCTGGGCGCGCGGGTTGGTCGCGATCGCGGTGGCGTCGAACGTCGGATCCTCGATGGTGTGGCACATTCCGAACACGTACTGTTCGCCCATCGGCTCCACGTCGAGCAGGGCGCCGCAGTGGTCGAGCTGGAATTCGCCGTGCCAGCGGTCATGGACCGTGTACCGGAAATCCATGAACTGCGGCGGCGCCCCGATGTCGAGCTGCAGGCCCTTGAAAATCGTGATGACGTCGTCGCCCTCGTAGTTCAGCGCCTTCTGCATCCGGCGGGTGTAGATCGGGCTGGCACCCGCCCACTCCTCGATCGCGATCTGGACCATCTCGTCGCGACCGAACGAGGAGATGCACCAGGCCATCCCGGACCGGTCGATCAGCTGCCCGATCAGCAGCAGTTCGGGGACCAGGGCGACGAGCTCGTCACGGGACAGTTGCGCATATCGCGAGGGGCTGCTCACGCCCCAAAAATAGACTCGACTATGTTATAAAGTCAACAATGCCCATCGTCGCTGGCCAGACGCCCGATCGCCCGGTTGGCCCCACCAGGCGAACCACCGCGCCCCGCAAGCGCGGCGATGACACCCGGGCGAAGATCATCGACGAGACGGTCCGCTGCATCGTGGAGGAGGGCTTCTCGGCGGCCACCGCCAAGCACGTCGCCGAGCGTGCGGGCGTCACCTGGGGCGTCATCCAGTACCACTTCGGGGATCGCAACGGCCTGTTGATGGCCGTGGTCGACGACGGGGTGGCCCGGCTGGTGGACAGCCTGTCGTCGGCCGATGTCAGCGAGCTGCCGCTGCGCAGCCGCATCGAGGTCGTCGTCGACACGGCCTGGAGCTGTTACAGCAGCCCGACGTCGATGGCCGCCTTCGAGATTCTGCGCGAAACCCGCGGCGGTCCGTCACGGCGTCACCTGCTGGACATGAATTCCGCGATCGGTCAGCTGGGCCGGCTGATCACCACCGATCCCGCGCATGCCGGTGTGGCCGAGGTCATTTGGGCCACGCTGCGCGGTGTGGTGCTGGCGCAGATGCTCACCGGCGCGACCGTCGACTGGAGCCTGGAGCGACGTGCCCTCGTCGACATGGTGACCCGTTACCTCGCCGAGGGCCAGGGATACCGCGCCCCGTAAGCCACGCACACGACACGCCGCGCGGACACGCACTGGTTGAAGTCTGGTGCCCACCCCGTCCGACCGCCTCATGATTCGCATTTCCCGTGTGCTGCAATGACGGGATGACCCTCGACGATCTGGCCGATATCGAAGCCATCAAGCAAGTCAAATACCGGTATCTGCGCGCGCTGGACACCAAGCACTGGGACGACTTCACCGACACCCTGGCCGAGGACATCAAGGCCGACTACGGCCCGTCGATCGGCAACGAATTGCACTTCACCAACCGCGCCGACCTGGTGGAGTACATGCGGACCTCGCTGCCGGCGAACGTCATCACCGAGCACCGGGTGACGCATCCCGACATCACCGTCGATGGCGACACCGCAACGGGCAGTTGGTATCTGCAGGACCGGGTGATGGTGGCCGATTTCAACTTCATGTTGATCGGGGCGGCCTTCTACCGCGACACCTACCGCCGCACCGATGCCGGCTGGAAGATCACCGGCACCGGATATGACCGAACCTACGACGCCACAATGTCTTTGGAGGGCCTGAACTTCACGCTCAAGCCCGGCCGCGCCATCGCCGGCGACTGAACTACTTGGTGATGGCGATGACCGCGCCGGGCCGTAGCCATTTCATGATCGACACCAGCTGAGCGTCGTCGACCGCCACGCAGCCCTCGGTGGGTTTCCCGTCGGTGGTGTGGAAGAAGAACGCGGCGCCCCCACCCGGGGTCTTGTTCTTGTTGACGCCCATCACGACCGCGTGCTTGTACTGCGGAATCTGCAAGTTCTCACTGTCGCCGGTGTTGAACGGGCACTGCGCCTTCTGGCACACCTGCATCGAGTTGAACGTCGGGCTGTGGTCGTCGCCGCTCCACCAGTAGTTTCCCCCGGTCACCTGGGTGTAGGGCAGGCCGGTGCCCGGGTTGGGCGCCGTGCCGAACGCGGAGTCGAGGCTGTACACCCCCATCGGGGTGGCCGGAACGCCGCTCTTGGCCTGCGGCGCCATCCCCGCCGAACCGACATGGGTGGGGATGCCGGACCGCAGCGACTGCCAGCCGGTGCCGGTGCGCTGGAAGATCTCCATGGTCGCGTTGGAACCGCCGGTGCTGACCACCGAAACCACCTGCGTCGCATTGCCTACCGCGTTCGCGAACCATGGAGCGCCGGCCGCGGCGCTGATCGGGGCGAGCACCAGGGAGGCGAAAAGTACGCACGTCGCGGCGCATAGCGAAGCGAGCAGTCGGTGCATGCCCTCCATCGTCGAACGGGCACATCTTCAGGGTCAAGTAAAGCTTTAGCCCCGGTTAGGTCACCGCGTCGTGACCAAATGCCCACCGCGACAGTGTCGTTAGCGCACCGCCGCGGCTTCGACCGTGCGCTCCGCGCCGTCCGGTCGACGGGCCGGGGGCCGAAAGACCAAGAGACACACCAGCAAATACAGGTAACCCAGCGACCAACCGGCCAGCACATCGGACGGATAGTGCACGTTCAGCGCCACCCGGGAGGCGCCGACCATCAGCAGCGACACCGCCACCACCGCGACCGCGATGCGGCGGATCAAGCGGGTCATCATCGGAAAGAAGAAGCACAGCACGGCGAGCAGTGCGGCCATCGCCTCCAGCGCGTGCCCGGACGGAAACGAACTGGACGCCGCGGCGACCAGCATCGTCGCCGGACGCGGGCGGTCGACCAGGGCCTTGGCCGCCGCGGTGACGAACTCGTTGAGCGGCCCGCAGGCGAACACCAGCACCAGCGCGGCCCGCGGATTGCGCATCACCAGGGCCAACACCGTCATTGCGATGCCCAGCACGGACATCGGCACTGGCCCCAGGACGTAGGACACGTCTTGCCAAAACCGCAGCCACAGCGGGTGTTTGACCGCGACGTCGCGGGCGGCGTTGAGCAGCGACCAATCCATCGAATGCAGCCAGGCCCAGTGCCGGCAGTAGCCCACCCACAGCATCGCGTACAACATCGCGGCCAATGCTGCGATCCAGATGGCCACCGGCATCCTCGGGCGAGTCATAACCAACCGATACCAGCACCGCCACACGACGGCGCTCGCGCGGTCATACTGTCGATATGGCCGTCTTTGTCCGTAGGTTGTTCGGCATCGGCAAGCTGCCCGACGAGCTGCACGCCCAGCTCGAGTCGGAAGGCCTCACCTACCTCGCCGATTACGTCGCCGTGACGAGGCGATTCAGCGGCACCATCCCGGGTGTGCGGTTGCCGCACAGCGTCGCCAGCTACACGGGTTCGCTGGTCTTCACCTCGGAGCGGGTCCTGGCGACGCTGTCCATGCTGCCCCGGCTGGCCGGCCCGACCGTCAACGTGCGGTGGAACGCGCCGCAGACCGGCGCGGCGCGGGTGGAGATCTCCTCGACCGGCCTGCAGGTCGATGTCGACGTCGCCCGGGTCGACGAGAAGTTCAGCGGCGAGTTGTCGCTGCACTACAAGGTCGCCATTCCCGACGACGTGCTTGACGGCCTGCCGTTGCGCTCGCTGGCGTTCGACATGCCGCCGGAGTACGTGTTTCGCGCGGTCGGCGTTACCTATAGTCCCTGATCGTGATGCGCGGCCACGGCGGCTGCCGCAGCACCGCCAGGCTGCCGATCACCGCGGCCAGCAGCCCGGTGACCACCCCGATCAGCGCGATCCGCCCCCCGTCCACCGCCGGCGTCCAGGAGGCCTGTCCGTCGCGGATGGCGAACACGCCCAGCGGTTTGGTGACCACGATGACGGTGGTGCCGTCCGGGGTCTGATAGGGCTCACCGTAGCGGCGACCGGCGGCTGCGTCGGCGGCCAGCTGATCGAGCACGTCGGAAGGCTTCACTGTCAACACTCCCCTCGCCGGGATCCACCGGGCCGGTGGTCAGGGCACGCCCCACGCTAACGCGGATTTCCTACGATGGCTGACGTGACCGGTGAGGCATTCAGCCCGCAAGAGCGACGGGCCGTCTATCGCGTCATCGCCGAACGCCGTGACATGCGCCGGTTCGTTCCCGGCGCGACGGTGGACGAGGCCGTGCTGGCGCGGCTGCTGCAGGCCGCGCACGCGGCGCCCAGCGTCGGCCTGATGCAGCCCTGGCGCTTCATCCGGATCACCGACGCCTCGCTGCGGCGGCGCATCCACGCCCTGGTCGACGAGGAACGCCCGCGCACCGCCGCCGCCCTGGGCGAACGCGCCGACGAATTTCTGGCGCTCAAGGTGGAGGGCATCCTCGAGTGCGCCGAGCTGTTCGTGGTGGCCCTGGGCGACGACCGCGACTCGCACGTCTTCGGCCGGCGCACCCTGCCGCAGATGGACCTGGCGTCGGTGTCGTGCGCGATCCAGAACCTGTGGCTGGCGGCCCGCTCCGAGGGCCTGGGCATGGGTTGGGTGTCGTTGTTCGATCCGCAGCGCTTGGGGTCGCTGCTGGACCTGCCGCCCGGCGCCGAACCGGTGGCGATCCTGTGCCTCGGGCCGGTGCCGGAGTTCCCGGATCGTCCGGCGTTGGAACTGGACGGCTGGACCGTCGGGCGCCCGCTGTCGGAGTTTGTCTCCGAAAACCGCTGGGGTCAACTGCCGATGCCCTGACGCGTCGGCACTCAGCAATCGCGCAGGGAAGTTGCGGTAACGTCGCCGGTCGCAAGGCAATGTGAGAGGTGACGCAATTGACGCCGGGCGACATAGCGGACCGACAACAGAACACGGGCTTTCGGGACAACGTGCTGATCGTGCACTGGCACGACCTGGGGCGCTACCTCGGCGCCTACGGCCACGCCGACGTGTCGAGCCCGCGACTGGACCGCCTTGCCGCCGAGGGCATCCTGTTCACCCGCGCGCACGCCACCGCGCCGCTGTGCTCGCCGTCGCGCGGATCGCTGTTCACCGGCCGGTACCCGCAGAACAACGGGCTCATCGGGCTGGCCCACCACGGCTGGGAATACCGCGACGGTATCCGGACCCTGCCCCAGATACTGTCCGAATCCGGCTGGTATTCGGCACTTTTCGGCATGCAGCACGAGACCTCCTACCCCAAGAGGTTGGGTTTCGACGAGTTCGACGTGTCGAACTCCTACTGCGACTACGTGGCCGACAGGGCCGACGAGTGGCTGCGGCAAAGTGCCGAAGGCCTTGTCGGCCAACCGTTTCTGTTGACCGCTGGCTTCTTCGAGACGCACCGACCGTATCCACGGGACCGCTACACGCCGGCGGACAGCGACCGGGTGGATCCGCCCGATTACCTGCCCGACACCCCGGAGGTGCGCGGTGACCTCGCCGACTTCTACGGGGCCATCAGCACGGCCGACGCCGCCGTCGGGCGACTGCTGGACGCGCTGGCCGACACCGGCCTGGACGCCACCACCTGGGTGGTGTTCTTCACCGATCACGGCCCGCCGTTCCCCCGGGCGAAATCCACGCTGTATGACGCCGGGACCGGCATCGGCATGATCGTTCGACCGCCCACCCGCCGGAAGCTGGCGCCCCGCGTCTACGACGAGCTGTTCAGCGCGGTCGACCTGGTCCCGACGCTGTTGGGGCTGTTGGGAATCGACGCTCCGGTCGACGTTGACGGTGTCTCACATGCGCCCGCCCTGCTGGAGCCGGATCCGCAGACCGCACCGGTGCGCGACCACGTGTACACGATGAAGACCTACCACGACTCGTTCGACCCGATTCGGGCGATTCGCACCAAGGACTACAGCTACATCGAGAACTACGTGCCGCGGCCACTGCTGGATCTGCCGCGTGACATCCAGGAGAGCCCGTCCGGGCAGGCCGTCGCGCCGTTCGTAACCGCGCCGCGGCCCGAGCGTGAACTCTACGATCTGCGCAGCGATCCCACCGAGACCAACAACCTGCTGGCCGGCGACGGCACAGATGCGGACGAGGTGGCTGCCAATCTCGCTGTGCTGCTCCATGATTGGCGTCAGAGTACCGGCGACGTCATTCCCTCGGAGTTCGCCGGCACCCGCATCTCGGCGCGCTACACCGAAACGTATGAGCAGATCCACCACGGCAAACCGACCCCGCGTTCCGGCATCGCAGCCGACCGGGGCATCGAAGAAGGCAAGCCCACCCAGCGCTGATTGCGGTCTGACTGATGCAAAGTCGCCGGCGCACCCCGCTAGCCGGCAGAGCGGCTCGAGCCACCCACCTCGGCGACGACGAATACCCGCCGGAACGGGAAGATCGTCGTCCCGTCGGATCGGGGCGGGTAGGCGTCCTGCAGCAGCGGGATCAGCTCCTCGCGGAACTGCTCCCACGTCTCGTCGTCGAGCCGCTCGCGCACCGGAACCAGCGCCGTGCCGGTGATCCATTCCAGCACCGGATGCTCGCCGGTCAGCTGGTGCAGATACGTGGTCTCCCAGACATCGACCTTGCATCCCGCGTCCAGCAGCAGATTGGCGTAGTGGGCCGGCGGCTGGACCACCGCGCCCACCCGAAACGGTATGTCGCGCAACAGCTTCGCGTACGGCTCCCGGCGGGCCAGCGCCCGCACCGCCGCATAGGACGGTGACTCGAAGTTGCCCGGCATCTGGACACCGATCCACGATCCGGATGCCAGCTGCCCCGCCCACCGCAGCAGCAGGTCGGCGTGCTCGGGCACCCAATGCAGGGCCGCGTTGCTCACCACCACGTCGGTGTCGGGTTTGGGCTTCCAGTCGCGCAGGTCGCCGATGGCGGCGTCGATGCCGCGCTCCTTGGCCGCGGCCACCATCTCCGGCGAGCTGTCCATCGCCTCGATCACCGCGTCGGGCCAGCGCCGGGCCAGATACTTCGTCAGGTGACCGGGTCCGCAACCCAGGTCGACGACGCGCCGCGCCCGGTCGGCGCCCACCCGCGACAGCAGGTCATAGAAGGGGCGGCCCCGGTGGTCGGCGAAGGCCAGGTAGACGTCCGGATCCCACATGTCGATCCTCCTGATCCTCGCGCCGCGGCTCGCCGGTCGATAGCAAACCGTACAACTCCCATGGTGCGCCGACGCGGCCCGAATGGTCCCGGGATAACACCGCTACGACCCAAACCGGTCGAAACGCCCAGGCAAGGCGGGCCCGCCGGGCTACCATCGGCGATCGTGGCGTCCGACTCAGATCCGATCGAATCGCCCGTCCCCGTTCCCGACGTCCCCGGCGCCGATCTACCGGCCGGCGCCGGCGGATTACCCCCCAATTCGGCGTTGTCGCCCCGCCAGCGAATGGTAGTCGAGGCGTCGGCCCTCGGCGATCGGGCCCTGCGCACCTGGGTCGCGTCGCTGCTCACCACCACGGTGGCGCCGTTCGTGGTGGCCGCCACCCTGCGCCAACACGATTCCGCCGCCGAGCGCGGCAACCTCGATTTCTATGCCGAGCTGGCTGCGGCGGGCGATCCGGCGCGGTCCTTTCCCGCCCCCGCCGAGGTGCCCCGGGTGGCGTCGCGACGGGCCAGCCCGCTGGCGGAATGGATCGCCCGCGGCACCGTCGACAACATCGCGTTCCCCAGCAGTTTCACCGCCGTCAACCCCGCCATGCGCGCGCAGTGGGGCGGCTGGCGGTCGAACAATATGGTGCGCGCCCAGCATTGGCGCCACGACGACGGGCCGCGCCCGACCCTGTGCGTCATCCACGGCTTCATGGGATCGTCGTATCTGGCCAACGGGCGGTTCTTTTCGCTGCCCTGGTATTACCGGTCCGGCTACGACGTGCTGATGTACACCTTGCCGTTTCACGGCAAGCGGGCCGAAAAGTTCTCACCCTTCAGCGGTTTCGGCTATTTCGCCGGCGGCCTCAGCGGTTTCGCCGAGGCCATGGCCCAGGCCGTGCACGACTTTCGTTCCATCATCGACTATTTGCGCCACATCGGCGTCGACCGCATCGCGCTGACCGGAATCTCGTTGGGTGGTTACACCTCGGCGCTGGTGGCCTCGGTCGACGACCGGCTCGAGGCGGTCATCCCCAACTGCCCGGTCGTCACGCCGGCGACGTTGTTCGACGAATGGTTCCCGGCCAACAGACTGGTTCGCCTGGGGCTGCGCCTGTCCGACATCAGCCACGACGACTTGGCGGCGGGCTTGGCCTACCACTGCCCGCTCTACTATCGGCCGCTGGTGCCCCGGGACCGCCGGATGATCATCACCGGGCTCGGCGACCGGATGGCGCCGCCCGACCACGCCGTCAAACTATGGCACCACTGGGATCAGTGTGCGCTGCATTGGTTTCCGGGCAGCCACGTGTTGCACGTGAGCCAGCTGGACTACCTGCGCCGGATGACCGCGTTCCTGCAGCAGGTCATGTTCTGACCACCTCGACGGTGTCGGCGTTGTCGCCGATGTCACCCAGCGGGGCGCGGTGGGCTCCGCCCGCGAGGGTGGGCCAGTGCACCTGCGCGAGCAGGTCCGCCGGCGCGGCGGTGTGTCCGTCGAGCCGCCGGGTGGACAGCAGGTCCAGTGCGGTCAACGCGGGCAGGTGATTTCCGCGCTGCGGGGTCAGCCCATCCACCGGTGCCTTGCCGTCCGGGCCGGTCTCGGTCTGGAACGCACAGGCGACCGCCACGGTGGGCCGGGTCTTGTCACCGGCGACCTCCAGCGCGGTGCAGGTCTCGCGCGCGGAATACGACCGGATCGCCGCCAGGGTCTCCGGCAAAGCGTCGTCCACCGAAATCCGGTATGCGGCAAGGTAATCCGAGGCGCCGCGCTGCACTGCCCGCCACCGCTCGCGCGGGTTGTTGGTCAGCAACCGAGGAACGTCGTCGGCCGCGACGGGGGTGGCCTCCCAACCGATCTCCCGAAGATGGTCGGCCAGCCGGCGGGCGGCGACCTGAGCGGTCTCGTGCAGTGGGATTCGCGACGAGCGTGCCTGCAGCGCGGCCAGGTTGTCGCGCGCCGACACGGTGAGCCCGATCCACGTCTCGCGCCGAGATGCGTCGGCGGCGTTGTCGCGGCTGGTGATGCGGATCTTGTCCGCCCGGATGCCGTAGCGGTCCAGGTAGCTCGCGATCAGCGGCAGCGGCAGCGCATCGGAGTCGTCCTCGGGTGCGCCGAGGCGAATGAGGGCGGTCGCCGCCGTGTCGGAAGTGCTCGACGGGACGGCGTTGCCGCGGGCGATCATCGCCAGGCGGCGGCCCACGATGGTGGTGAGATGCAGACCGCCCCACCAGCCGAACAACACGATGACGACGGCGGCGGCGATGCCCAGCAGCCAGTAGTCGCGGGGGGTGCGCCACGGGTAGGCCATGATCGCGGGCACGATGGCTAACAGCGCCAACGTGATTCGGCCGCTGCCGGGAATCGGTATCCGATGCTTGCTCACGGGGTGGGGTCCTTTCGTCGGCGTGCGGCGATTGCGGTGACGGCGCCGGCCACCGCGACCAGCACGGCCAGCGCGACGGTGCCGGCCACCGCGACGGTCCGCGGTTTGGTGTCCTCGGGCGCGGGTGCCGGCGGCACGGCCACCGGCTTCACCGCCGCCGCGCCGGGCTGGTCACCGGCGGGAAGTTGCCAGGTCAGGGCCGCCACCGGATCCACGCTTCCGGTGCCCACCACGTTGGAGGGGTCGCGGGCGCCGTTGTGCGCGGTCGCGGTGATGCGGCGCAGCACCGCGCTGGCGTTGAGGTCGGGGTATTTGCTGCGGACCAGCGCCGCGACGCCGGCCACGTAGCCGGCCGCGTAACCGGTGCCGCTCAGGGCGGCGAGTTGCTGGTGTTCGTCGGCCAGGCCGTTCGCCAGGCCGCCGCCGTCGGCGTTGCCGATCGACACGATGCGTTCGCCGGGCGCGGCGACGCCCACCCACGGCCCCGCCACGGTGAATTTCGAAGGCTGGCCGTCCGGGGTCAGGGAGGCCACCGACAACACGTAGGGCTGCCACCACGACGGGATGGACACCGACGTGACGCCGGCCCAATTCCGTGGATCGTTCGGGCGGCTCAGGTCGGTGAGCGGATTGGATTCACACGAGGTGCCCCCACCCGCGGCCCCGGTGGGTCCGCTGTTGCCCGCGCCGGCGACGATCACCGCGTCCTTGTCCACCGCCGCGTAGCGGACGGCGGCACCGAGGGCGGCCTGGTCGACGGGCCGGTCGACGGGCATGCAGGTGGTCGAGCCGATGTCGATCACCCGGGCGCCGAGGTCGGCGGCGTGCACGATCGCCCGGGCGAGCGTGGACACCTCGGCCGACACCCGCGCCAGCATCGGATCGCCGCCCGGCGTGCGCGGCGAGAACTTGGCCGACGTCGTCCGCAGCGACACCACCCGAGCGGCGGGCGCCACGCCGGAGAAACCGTCGTCGGCCGAGGGCTGGCCGGCGATGATCCCGGCGACCAGCGTCCCGTGGCCGTCGCAGTCGGTCAGGCCGTCGGTCGTCTCGACGAAATCACCGCCCGCTTCGGCGTTGGGCAGGCGTGGACCCGGCCGCACCCCGGTGTCGAGCACCGCCACCAGCTGCCCCTCGCCCCGCGAAAACTGCCATGCCGCAGGGAGATTCAGCACCGACTGACTGGGAGTGATGGCAGCCGGATCGCTGCCGGGTACCACTCCGGCCGTGCTACAGGGTCCGCGCTGCTCCATCGGCTGCCCGGGTCCCGGCGCCCCGCTGGGCGGCGGGACACCGGGATCGACCGTCGGCGGGCTGATGGCCAACGCCGGCGGACTGGTCCACGTCGCGGCGGCGGGCAGCACCGCCAACGCCGCCGCGAAGCAGGCTGATGCCGGCCGAATCATCGATTGAGCACCCAGCTGAACAGACCGACCACGAACGCCATGACGGGGATCAGCGACGCGTCAAGTCCGGTCGCGACGAATCCCACCAGCCGGCGCACCGGCAGCGAATAGCTTTCCGGCGCAGCGATGCCCGGGTTGAGCGCCACCACGATCCACACCGTCACCAGCGCCAGCAGCACCAGCGCGGCGCCCAGCGCGGCCGCGTAGCGTCCGGTCCAGGTGTAGAGCACCAGCAGCACTCCGGCGGTCAGGAAGGGCTGGGCGAGCAGCCACGCCTTGCACGCGGCGGAGTCCCACATCCTGGCGCGCAGCACGGACGTCGCCGCGGTCGCCGCGATCACGTACCAGCCCGCGACGCTGAGCGACTCGGGCCGCAGGCCGATCGCCACCGAACCCAGGACGCTGAGCAGCACTGCGGCGGCGATGAATCCGCTCTGATGCGCGTCGCTGATCCGCACGCGCCGGGGCAGGTCCTCGAGGACCTGCAGCGACGGCGCCGACGGGGTGGGGTCCCCGGGCGCCGGGATGACCGGCAACGGGAACCGCGCCCACAGCGCGGACAGTTGGGCCGCCTCGATGGTGACCAGCAGCGCCGCCACGATCAGGCCGCAGCCGATGGCGATGGGCGTGAGGTGCCACAGCAATTCGGCACCGGCGGCCAGCAGCACCCCGGCGCCCACCACCGCGGTCGCGGTGAAGAACCCGGCGATGCGCTCGCGCTCGGCGCTCGGCGCCATCAGGGCGATCAGGGACCACGCGGTGACGCCGGCCGCGGCCAGGGTCAGTTGGGCGGGACCGAACCTTCCCGGCACCGCCAGCGCGAGCGCGGCGGCGATGGGAACCAGCGCGGCGATGGACAGCGCCATGCCGGTGCGCGCCGAGCGCGCGGTCACCAGCAGGCCGACGATCGCGGTCAGGGCCGCCACCGCGCTGACCGCGACCAGTCCCAGCAGCGCACCGGTGGCCACCCGGTAGGTCACCGACAGCCCGGTGGCCAGGAATGCCACCGCGATCGCCGCGGCCAGGGCGCCGCGCTGGATATGCGTTGTGCCCCAGGGCTTGAGCCGTGAGGCGGAGAAGATCATGGCCGCGTCGGCGATGTCCTCGACGATGCCGGGCGCGGCCGGACCGACCGGCACCGCTTGCAGCGCCAGCAGGTCACCGTCGACGACGCCGACCGTGTCCAGGCTGGCGTCCAGGCTGAACGGCGCACCACCGATGGGCGCCAGGCTCAGTTGGGTCGCCGCGCCGACCTCAGCGGCGCCGCGCGTGGCGGTGCCGTCCTCGGAGTCGCCGTTAACCGCGGCGGGAACCACCAAACGCTGGACGGCGGGCAGGATTTCGCGCAGCGGCAGCTCCGCAGGCAAGGCCATTTCCGTCAACCTGCTGTCCGCCAGTATTGCCACGCGGACGATCGGCATGACGGTTCCGGAGGTCACCGGACCCTCGAAACGTGTTGGGGCCGTTGCTGGAACATCGTGCTCTCTTCTCTTTTGCTATGAGTGTTGAACGGACAGTGTTGAAGGGGAAAAGTCTCGGGTCAACCGGTGTTCGGCGAACCATCCGGCGTCTGGCAGTAAAGCGGTCAGTTGTTCGATCGCGACGGCGATCGCGAACGGCGTTCCGGGCGCGAAGGTCGAAACCCACTCACCGTCGAACGCGCGGGACGGGCTGACCAGCACCCGTCCCTCGCTTGCGTCGACGATGCTCATCCCCACCTCGCTGGTGGAGTGCCGGCCGTCGCGGTGGCAGCCGGCGACGATCTCGACATAGCTGCGCGGCCCGTTGAACACCGATTCCACCACCGGCCGCGCCGATTGTGGAATGCCCAGGTAGTCAAGGACTTCCGCAAGTGGTGCACCCGAACGCAGCCGCTCGTCGGCTCTCGCCCCGACCCGCATCGGCATGCTGAACTCGTCGAACCGCGCCGGCGGCCGTTGGGCGAGACCGACGGTGAGCACCGGAACCAGAGCGCGTGGATCGTCGATGTTCATCGCGGTGAAGGTGATCAGCTGTGCGCTGCGCAACGCGACCACGGTGATCGACGGCTTGCCGGCCTCACCGCTGCGCTGCGCGACGATGCCGCGCAGCAAGTCGGCGCCGGCGCCGGGCTCACCGGTGTCCTTGGCGGGGCCGACGTAACGCAGGTCCAGCCACCGCTGCGGAAAACACACCACCTTGATCCACTCGGCGACGGCGGGGTTGACCAGTCCGGCCTCCGAAACCAGGCCCAGCTCGGTCAGCTCAGCCTTCTGACGGTCGAGGAACGCGTTGCGCTCCGCGGCATCACGATAGGGCGAGGTGATTGCCAGCACCCAGGGAAAGCTCCCCGCCCCAACCGTTTCCGCGATGAACCAAGCGTGATCGACCGTCAGCTCGACGGCGTTGGGCGCTTGCTGCATCAGGTTCGTTCAGGCACGAACTAGCCGCCCCATTTGGCGGCTTCGGCCTGGTCGCGGGCGAGCATGGACATGGTGTTCGCCTCGTGGGTGCTGGCCATCGACTGGTAGGCGCGCACCAGGCTTTCCATCGCCTGGTTCCACTGGGCCTGCCACACCTGGTAGGTCATACCGGTGTCACCCTGCCAGGCGTTGGACAACGTGGCCTGTTCGCTGGCGATGTCGGAACCGAGCCCCTGCATGGTGCCGGCGTATCCGGACATGTCGGCGGCGTGGCTCAACATCGCCGGGTAGTTGTACATGATCTGCGACATGACAAGTCCTTTCGAGGTTGCTAGCGGTGAGCTCAGAACGCGGTGTAGCCGGAGGCGGCGGCGGCGTCGGCGGCCACGTAGGTCCCGGCGGCGTCCCCGAGGTTGGCCTGGGCGATGTCGAGCAGGGTGTTGACCCGCGCGGCGACCTCGACGAACCGCGCGTGCGCGGCCTGGAAGGCGGCAGAGGACTCACCCTGGTGGAACGCCTGCGCCGACATGGCTTCCTGCTCGGCCTGGCTGATCGTGCTGCGCAGCAATGCCGCCTTGGCGCTGAAGGCCGACTGTGCGGCTACCAACTGCGGAATGTGAGCGTCCAACATACTCATGTTGATTCCTTTCTGTTGCGTCCGTTGGGGATTCGGTAATTCACCTGCATCTGGCTGACTGCCTTACCCCCCTTTCCCCGGATCGGTTGGGCCCGTTGGGTTGCCGGCCTCGTGCTCCCACGTGCCGGGCACCATCGGCATGCGTGGGCCGCCGCCGAAGTCGTCGTCGGCCAGCTTGGTCAATCCGGCCGCCTGAAAAGCCTTCTGCCGCTGTGTCGTTCCGGCGAATCCGAGCACCCCGGCACCCTGCGCGGATGCGACGGCCGCGGCCAGCAACTTCGCCTACCTGGTCGCCTATGGCGGTGATCCGGACGCCGGGGTCGGACCGACGCTCGGGGGCCGCGGCGGTGCCAAGGCCCCTGCGGCCACCATCCCGGCGGCCGGAGCCGCGGCGGCCAGCCGGGCCGAGTCCCGGGCGCGGCGCCGTCGGCGCGCCGCGCTGCACGACCACGCCGACGAGTTCGCGGACATGGAATCTGACTTCGGCGTGCCGCCGGATTTCGGTGACGAGGAGGAGCTGGCCGCGGCCGTCGCATCCGCGCAGGGTGCCGGGGTGCTCGGATTCGCCGGAACGACACAGCGGCAGAAGGCCT
>NZ_LZKV01000016.1:0-735 GCF_001672995.1 Mycobacterium sp. 1482292.6
CCAGGCGCTGCTGGAGCTGACCGACTACGCGCCCCTACCGCTGCGCGAACCGGTCCGCTCGCTGGTGTGGGTGCGCGGTCGCCTCCAAGAGGTACACCCGACGGAGATCCTCGACATGCTCGACCTGATCGCCGCCGAGTGCCCGAATCCCGCCCTGCTGGGCATCGACACCCCACGCTGCAGGCCCGGCGGCGGCGACGAGCCGCGCTACACCCTGTTGCGGCTCGAGACCGCCTCGGTGGTCGTCACCGACACCACCGGCGCCGAGCCGGTCAGTGTGGCCGACCTGCTGGACGCCCGCCCGGATCCGTTCTGCGCGCTCGAGTCGAGCCTGCTGTGGCACCTGGACACCGCCCACAGCGACGTCCTCGCGCGGCTGGTGTCCCGGCTGCCCGCGCCGCTGCGGCGCGGGCACGTCCGGCCCTTGGGCCTGGACCGCTACGGCGTCCGGTTCCGTGTCGAGGGCGACGATCGCGATCACGACGTCCGGCTGCCGTTCCATAAGCCGGTCGACGACATGACCGGCCTGAGCCAGGCGATCCGGGTGCTGATGGGCTGCCCCTTCATCAACGGGCTTCGGGCGCGCGGCTAGCCGAGCGCGCGGCGCACCGGCGCGACCGAGCGCCGGCCACGTACGTTTACTCGGGTGAACGGCGAGCGCGCACCCACACCAGCGAGCGGACCGGTTCGCGCAGCGGTAGGGGCGCGTAGTCGGTCAGCTCCAGCAGCGCCTGG
>NZ_LZKV01000017.1:0-515 GCF_001672995.1 Mycobacterium sp. 1482292.6
TGGGCGAATTCGGCTGCCACGAAGCCGCCCCCGACGATCACCAGATGCTCGGGCAGCTCCGAGATTCGCATGATCGTCTCGCGCGTCTTCGGGCGCATCGACCCGATCGGGGTCAGCGGTGAGGATTACCGGAACGCCGCACCCAACATCGATGTCTACAAGCAGCGCACCCGATTCGGCGGCGTGCAGGCCGACGGCCGCTACCTGTTGCGCACCGATGCGGGCGACGAATTCGCGGCCGACCAGGTGGTGATCGCCGCCGGGGCACGAGCGGTGGTGCCCCCGGCGATCCTCGAGTGCGGCGTTCCGGTAATCCTCACCGCTGACCCCGATCGGGTCGATGCGCCCGAAGACGCGCGAGACGATGTCGTCCCAGCGCACCCGATTCGGCGGCGTGCAGGCCGACGGCCGCTACCTGTTGCGCACCGATGCGGGCGACGAATTCGCGGCCGACCAGGTGGTGATCGCCGCCGGGGCACGAGCGGTGGTGCCCCCGGCGATCCTCGAGTGCGGCG
>NZ_LZKV01000018.1:0-4496 GCF_001672995.1 Mycobacterium sp. 1482292.6
CGCCGTGCTGGCGATCACCACTGAGTCGATGGTGGTGACCCGCGGCGCCCGGCTGCGCCGTGCTGGCGATCACCACTAGCGCGGGTTACCCTGCCTCCCATGCCGACTGCCGCCAGGACCGAAGCGATCCGGAACACGGTCAACCGTTACATCGAACTGGTCGCCAAGGGCAGCGCCGACGATCTGGTCGAGCTGTACGCCGACGACGCCCTCGCCGACGACCCGGTCGGCGGCGAGGTGCACATCGGGCGCCAGGCGATCCACGGCTTCTACTCCGCGGTCAACGACCTGCAGCGCGAATGCGAACTGGTGACGCTGCGCGTCGCCGGCAACGAGGCGGCCTTCCAATTCCGGCTGACCGTGACCGCGGGCGAGCACCGGATGGTGATCGAGCCGATCGACGTCATGGTCTTCGACGGCAGCGGCAAGATCGCCTCGATGAAGGCTTACTGGTCGCCGGAGGACGACGTCTCCCAGGGCTAGCGGGGCAGCGATGCGGGCTCAGCCGCCCGCCAGCCAGGCGTGGTCGCCGGTGTAGAAGACCGCGAACCACATGGCGATGTAGTGCAGAATCGCCGCGATCGCGGTGAAGGCGTGGAAGAACTCGTGATAGCCGAACGTTTGCGGCCACGGGTCCGGCCAGCGCAGGCCGTAGAAGATGCCGCCGACGCTGTAGAACACCCCGCCCACCGCCAACAGCACCATCGCGGCCACGCCGGCCTGGTGCAGGATCGTGGGAGCGAACCAGACGGCCACCCACCCGAGCAGCAGATACAGCGGCACACCGACCCAGCGCGGCGCCGTCGGCCAGCACATCTTCAACGCGATCCCGGCAGCCGCGCCGCCCCACACGATGCACTGCACCAGCACCCCGGTGTTCTGGGGCATGACAAGCCGCGCGAACGGCGTGTAGCTGCCTGCGATGAACACGAAGATCATCGAATGGTCGAGCCGCTTCATCCGGCTGCGCGCAACGGCGGACTTCCACTGCACCCGGTGATAGGTGGCGCTGACCGCGAACATCGCCACCGTTGCCGCGGCGTAGACCAGCGTCGAGTGGCCGGCGCGCGGCGAGGCGACGGCCCACGACACCGACACCAGCGTGGCGCCGGTGATGATGGCCAGCCACGCCGAGACGAAGTGGATCCAACCGCGCATCCGGGGCTTGCCGAGGAACTGGGCGGCACCCTCGACGAACTGTTCGACGGTGTTGCCCGGAACGATCGACTCGCCTTCGGGCTCCGGGTTGGGGACGGTGCTGGTCTGACTGCTCATGGCTCCTGTGTCTTGTCTTCGCATCTGTTTTGTTCTTCGCAACGCGGGACTCCGAAGTCGCCAGGGGCTGTTCAAGAACCAGAGTAGTCAGGGATCGTTACAGCATCGTCTCGGCTGCTCAGGTGACCGGGCCGAAACGAGAACCGGTGAATAGATCACCGCTGGCAGTAGGGTGAATGGTCGTGGAAATCATTCCGCCGCGCCTCAAAGAGCCGCTGTACCGCGTCTACGAGCTGCGGCTGAGGCAGGGCCTGGCCGCCTCGAAGTCCCAACTCCCGCGCCACATCGCCGTGCTGTGCGACGGCAACCGCCGGTGGGCCCGCGACGCGGGATACGAGGACGTCAGCTACGGCTACCGGATGGGCGCCTCCAAGATCGCCGAGATGCTGCGCTGGTGTCAGGAGGCCGGCGTCGAAATGACCACCGTCTACCTGCTGTCCACCGAGAACCTGCAGCGCGATCCCGACGAGCTGGCCGGGCTGATCGAGATCATCACCGACGTCGTCGAGGAGATCTGCGCGCCGGCCAACCGCTGGAGCGTGCGCACGGTCGGGGACCTGGAACTGCTCGGCGACGAGCCGGCCCGCCGATTGCGCGACGCCGTCGAGTCCACGCCCAGCGTCGCGCCCTTTCACGTCAACGTCGCCGTCGGCTACGGCGGCCGGCAGGAAATCGTCGGCGCGGTGCGCGCGCTGCTGAACAAGGAGCTTGCCAACGGCGCCACCGCCGAGGAACTCGTCGACGCGGTGACCGTCGACGCCATCTCCGAGAATCTCTACACCTCCGGACAGCCCGATCCCGACCTGGTGATCCGCACCTCGGGCGAGCAACGCCTGTCGGGATTTCTGCTGTGGCAGAGCGCTTATTCGGAGATGTGGTTCTGCGAAACGCACTGGCCGGCGTTCCGCCGCGTCGATTTCTTGCGCGCGCTGCGCGACTACAGCCGGCGGGATCGCCGGCACGGCAAGTAACCGCGAAGCTCTTAAGGGCCCGCCCGGCTGCGTGCCACACTTAGGACATGGCTGCGCTGTCGGCGGTGGTGTTCACGCTGAGCGCCTGGCTGGGCCTGTATCTGCTGTCCCGTGATCCGCGCAAGCCCGTCCTGGTACTGGCGGCGATCGGACTGTGCGGGTTCGCGCTCGTGGTGGGCCTGGATGCTGTTCGGACCGCCAGCCCCGCCCATGCCCAGCTGCTCAGCCGGGTCGAGATCTACCTGGCGGCAGTCCCCGGTGTCGCGTGGTTCGCGGTGCTCGTCGAGCTGTCCCGGCCCAGCGACGGCTGGCGCTCGCGCACCCGCGAGGTGTTGCTGGTGGCCGGCGTCGCCGCGCTGACCCTGTTCGGGGCGGTGCTGGCCGGCAGCGTCGACGGGCCACTGCGGCCGGGTCACTGGGTGATGTTCGCGGTGATCTCGGTGTCGACCCTGGGCGCCGGGGCGGTCGCGTTGCGCCGCCCGCGCCGGCCGAGGCTCTCCGTGGGACTGGCCGTCACCGCGACCCTGTTTTTCGCGCTGGCCAACGCGATCCTGATCATCCCGCTGGGCCTGGTGCCCAGCTGGGTCGCGCTGGCCTCGACGAGCTGCGACGTCCTCGGGCTCGGGGTCGCCGTGGCGCTGTGGGACGCGTTCGACGAGGGCCACGCGCTGCGCCCCGACATGCTCCGGTCGTTCGCCGGTTCGGTCGCGGTGGCGGTGCTGTTCGGCGGCCAGGCGCTGATCGGGTTGGCCGTGACCCGCGACGATCCCGCCGCGCGGACCGCGCTGACGGTGCTGCTGTTCACCAGCCTGGCGATCGCCATCACCGTGCAGGTGCTCGCCGATCCGCTGGCCGGGGTGCTCGACCGGCTGGCGTTCTCGAAATCGCCTGCGCTGCGGGCGGATCGGGCCGCGCTGCGGCACACCGGGGCGGCGCTGCCGCTGCGCCAGGAGCACCCGCTCGCCGGCGTCGACGACGTCACTTTCGTGCGGCTCACCCGCCGGGCGCTGGGCCACTACGGCGACCTGAGCAAGCTGGTCGCCAGCCCGCTGACGGCGTTGCCGGTGATCGATGAGCGGCTGGCCGCCCGCGGCGCACCCGACCAGCCGATCGAGCGGGCCAACGAACTCAAGGCGGTGCTGGCCGAGGGCATCTCGCGGCTCAAGCCGCGCGACGGCGGCGACTTCGGCACCACCGAAGAGTGGCGGTACTACAACTCGCTGTATTTCCCCTACGTCGTCGGGGTGCGCGCCTACGCGCAGAACGCCACCGCCTCGGGTCTGGATCCGATCGCGCGGCAGGCCTGGCACTGGTTCGTCACCGAGGTGCCCCAGCGCTCGCTGCACAACTGGCAGAATGCCGCGGCCCGGCTGATCGCCGCCGATCTTCGGGGACGGATCCCGGTTCCCAGCGACTAGACCCACGTGGGGCGCGACCACCGGATGGCACAGCGCCGTGGCCCCGCGCTCCTGTGACCCGTGGGGCCACTGGGCCCGCCAGACTGGCGCGTGTCAAATATTTACCCGCCGACGGGAATAGCCGGGTGAACCACCTCGTCTTTGTATCCGTGGCATGAGTTGGCAGTGCCACGAGTCGATATGGCAGTGCACTGGCGGCACCCTCAAAGCTGTTCGACCCACCCGCCACCGCGAGGAGTAAGCACATGAGCTCTGTTACCGGCGTATCCAGCATCCCGACCAGGCCCCTCTACGACGCGACCGACTCGCTGTTGCGGTTCGCGGTGCGCGCCGACGCGACCCTGACAGGGTTGTTCGGTCTGACCATCGCGTTCCTCGCCGACCCGCTTTCGTCGCTGACGGGCCTGACGTCCTTCCAGGAGTACGGCGTGGGCGTCTTGTTCGTGCTGGCCGGACTGCTGGTGTTCAGCCTCGGGGCGCTGCCGGACCTGCGCCGCGTCGGCGTCAGCGTGTTGGTGGTCAACGTCGCATTCACGCTGGCTTCGATCGTGGCCGCGGAAGCGCTGCCGCTGACCGATACCGGCGTCGCGCTGACACTGGCCACCGGCGCCTACACGGCGGCGTTCGCCGGGCTGCAGTACCTGGGATTGCGTCGCCTCGCGGCGTGACCGGCCGCGCCGGCCGCGCCGTCAGAGCTTGCGCAGCCGCAGCCGGTTGATGGAGTGGTCGGCGTCCTTGCGCAGCACCAGGGTGGCGCGCGGCCGGGTCGGCAGGATGTTCTCGACGAGGTTGGGGCGGTTGATGGATCGCCAGATCTCGCGGGCCGCGGCCA
>NZ_LZKV01000019.1:0-6050 GCF_001672995.1 Mycobacterium sp. 1482292.6
GCCGAATGGGCGAAATGGAACGGCCAGCGCCCCTTCGTCGGTGCGCTGACTTTGGAATTGCCCACGCCGGCCGATGACGACGTCCTGTCGTGGATCGCCTCGGGAACGCCGCCGATTTGCTTCGGGTTTGGCAGCGCGGCGGTCGAATCCGCTGCCGACACCCTCGACATGATCGCTGCAGCCTGCTCGGAGTTGGGCGAGCGCGCGTTGATTTCGGCAGCGGGGACCGACTTCACGAACGTCTCGCACTTCGACCACGTCAAGGTTGTGGACGCGATGAACTACGCCACGGTCCTTCCCGCATGCCGAGCCTTCGTTCACCACGGCGGAGCGGGCACTACGAACGCGGCGCTGCGCGCCGGGCTTCCCACGTTAATTCTGTGGACGCTGCCCGACCAGGCTATTTGGGCGGCGCGGGTCAAGCGGCTGAAGTTGGGCAGGGGACGACGCTTTTCGACGACGACGCAGGACTCGCTGGTCTCGGATCTGCGCACCATTCTGGCATCGCAATACCTCACGCAAGCCCGCGAATTCGCCACCAGGATGACCAGAGCTGCGGACAGCGCGGCGACCGCGGCCGATCTTGTCGAAAACTTCGCCCGCTTCAAGCGTGTTGGCTGAACGCGGGTTCTCGGGTCATGCGTGTTGTAGGCGGCTATCCGCGGCCAGGCCGGCGTTTGCCAGCGCTACGAAGCAAGGAATTCGTCGAGATACGCCGGGGGCCTCAGGTTCAACAAGCGGTTCCGGTCGGCGGCAAGATCTGCGTATTCGAGCGCGTCGACTTGCGCTGCCGAGTAGGGCAGTAGCGAGTCCGAAGTTCCCTTTCGCACGACGCCAACCCCGAAATCACAATTGAGCACCGCGATGCGCAGATCCTCACGGGTGCTGCGCAACTCGACGATCGCCTTCCAGACGTCACCGCTCCACAGGGCGGCCAAGGTGCCCGATGTGGTAAGTCCCCAGGAAATGTCCCGCCAGCGATGCCGAGCGCGAAAGTCGGCGTAAGACCCCGCAGGGCAGGCGATCGAGGCGCGAGTCGGGTTGCAGTCGTGTACGAAGATGACCCCATCGTCGCGCAGGTAGCGCAGCGTGTTGTCGATGTCGCGCACGACCTGCCGGTGGGTGTGGAGTCCATCGATCAGAGCGACGTCGATACCCCGCTGTTCGAGGAATGCCGATTCGCTCGCGAAAAAGGCGTCGCTGTCGGTGTCGAAATAGTATGTGGCCGCTGCCTTTGCGGCGGCGCGCTTGCGCGTCCGCGCCGAGAGCATCAGGGCTGGGTCGACTGCGATCTTCTCTTCGGCCTCGACGTGTCGGAACGCTTTTCCGGTTGACACGCCGATTTCGAGATAGACGCGTTGCCGCCGCCCGTCCAGCGCGCGCTGTACAGCGTTGATGCGGTTCATGTGAACCCCCTTCGTGGCTGCATCAGTCCGTCCGACGATCGGAGCAACCGCTCGTCGGGCGCCAGTGTCGGCCCAGTGTCGCCCGCGCTGGTGGCTTCTTGACCAGATTCTCGAGGCTAAGCTAACCAGCCGCTCCGAAGTCGCCATTAGTGACTATTGGTGGTCCTTCAGCCAATGGCCAGCATGCACCCGAGAATCGGATCGTGGCCGATGTCGGCCGGTACCATTGGCCTGGCCTGGCGCGCGACGGCTGAAAGGCTCGTTTTTGCAATGAAGTTCGTGGTGGCGAGCTACGGAACTCGTGGTGATATCGAGCCCTGTGCCGCCGTCGGCCGTGAGTTGCTGCGCAGGGGCCACGAAGTGTGCATGGCCGTCCCGCCCGACTTGATTCCGTTCGTCGAATCGGCCGGGCTCGCGGCGGTTGCTTACGGCACGGACACCCGTGCGTACATGGCCGCACAGCGCAGATTCTGGACATGTTTTTTTCGGAGCTTCTGGAGGATTCGAGATCTGATCAGGTTCGGGCTCCAGGTGTCGGCGCTATCGATCCAGTGCTGGACGGAGGTGTGCGCGACGTTGACATCCCTGGCGGACGGAGCCGATCTGCTGTTCACCACCATTCCGTGCGAGCAGGCCGCAGCCAATGTCGCCGAGCACTACGACATTCCGCTGGTCACCCTGCACTACTACCCGGTACGGCCCAACGGACGGTTGATCCCGCTATTGCCCGGACCCATCGCGCGCTTCGCGATGAAGGTATCCAAGTGGCTGTCTTGGCGCATGAACAAGGGCTTCGAGGACGCACATCGCCGTGAGCTAGGTCTGCCCAAGTCGACAAGCCCTACGCACCGGCGAATCGCCGAGCGCCATTCGCTGGAAATCCAGGCCTACGATGACTTTTGTTTCCCGGGGTTGGCCGCCGAATGGAAGAAGTGGAATGGCCGACGGCCCTTTGTGGGTGCGCTGGCGATGAACCTCTCCACAGACGCCGACGACGAGGCGCGGGACTGGATAGCCGCGGGGGCACCGCCCATTTGCTTCGCCTTCGGCAGCATACCGGTCGAATCTCCGGCCTTCACGGCCGAAATGATCAGCGCGGCCTGCGCAGAATTGGGGGAGCGGGCACTGATTTGCGCCGGCGTCACCGACTATAGCGGGGTGCGGTGTTCCGACCACGTGAAGGTGGTGGGGGCGATCAATTACGCGGAGACCTTTCCAATTTGCCGCGCGGTGGTCCACCACGGCGGCGCGGGCACCACGGCTGCGGGGCTGCGCGCCGGAATTCCCGAGCTGGTCCTTTGGACGGAACACGATCAGCCGTTTTGGGGAGCACAGGTGAAACGACTGGGGGTAGGCACCGCCCGGCGCCTGTCAACCACCACCGGGCAAACACTTGCCGCGGACCTGCGCCGAGTCCTGACGCCAGAGTGCATCACCCGAGCCCGCGAGATCGCGACACAGATGACCAAGCCTGCCGAAAGCGCTTCGGCCGCTGCCGATCTTGTGGAAGCCTTCGCCCGCTCGGGGCGAGTTGGCTGATCGGGCTGAAGACGCGCCGGAGCTAGCACGTTTCTCCCAAAGTTGCGTCCGACAGGTGGGATTTAGCGCTTTGGAACTGCCGAAAGCCGGGACGGGCGGCGCTGGCTTTGAGTATGGTTTGGGCGGGCATAAAGAGGTTGGATCAGAGGCTCTAGGGAGTCGGTGCTCATCGATTCGTTCGCCAAGCATCGGTGATCCGGTTGGTTGTTTTCAACGGCGAAGCGAGCACAACGTGCGGCCGAGAGCCTCCTGCGCCGTAACCGGCTAGGCGGTTGATTTGGAGATAGCTGATCGCACTGCGTGCTCGGACGGCGTCGAACAGAACAGAACTGGATCGGTGTAGAGCGCATGCGAGCGCGAGAGCCTGGCAGGGATCAGGCTTTTGATGGGCAAAACGCTTCCTGGGGTGAGGCGTTGCATGCAATTTGATGGCAAGGCACTCCCGCTGACGCGTGGTCAGTTGGACATATGGCTTGCGCATGAAATGGGCCGGGGGGGCGCAGAATGGCAGCTCGGTCTGCTGGGGCGAATCGCCGGTCCGGTAGACCGCGGTCATCTCGAACAGGCGATTCGGCAAGCGGTGCAAGAGGCCGAACCAGGCAGGGCCGCATTTGTTGAGGTCGACGGCCAGGTCCTGCAATACGCGGTCGATTATCCAGATGTGGCATTGGATTTCTACGATCTGATCCAGGCGGATGATCCGGCGCAGAAAGTTCAGGAAATAACCCGGACGATTCAACGGGCGCCGATGCCGCTAAGCGGCCCGCTATTCAAGTTTGTTTTATTTCAAACTTCGTCTGATGAATTCTATCTGTTCGCATGCTGTCACCACATAGCGGTGGACGGCCTAGGTATGGCGTTGGTCAGCCGTCGGGTCGCCGCTATCTACTCCGCGATCGTTTCGGGTGAAGCGATCCCGGCTGCTTCCTTCGGGTCGATACAGGACTTGATTGATTGCGAAACAGACTACGAAGCTTCCGCCGACTACCTTGCCGATAAGGCGTATTGGGCCGGCAAGCTCCCACTCGAACGCGGCTCGCATAGTTGGTCGCTCGGATCCACCGACGAGCATGACGCTTTTCGACCCTCTGCGCGGGTCCGGCTGGACTCGTCGGTCGTCGGCCGGCTAAAAGATATATCCAAGTCGCTGCGCGTCCGCCGGTATTCATTGATCACCGCCGCCTGTGCACTGTTAGCGCGCGGGTGGAGCGCTGACGGCTCGGATGTGGTCCTCGATTTCCCGGTCAGCAGGCGAGTGAGTCCCGAATCCAAAACGCTCCCCGCAATGCTCACGGGGGTGTTGCCGCTGATTTTGAAAGTGCCACCCGACGTTACGCTGGCCGATTTTTGCCAGGATGTTGACGCCCGCATCAGGGAGCTGTTGCAGCACCAGCGTTTTCCCATAAGTGCCCTCGAGGGTGAGAATCGGCTTGCTGGCAGGAAGCGTGAATTTAAACGGCTAGCCGTCAATTTCATTCCTTCACGGCTGCTTCTGGATTTCGCTGGAGCCCCAGCGACAGCGACATATACCAGCCACGGTCCGGTGGAGCATTTCGGGTTGTTCTTCCAGGGCTTCGGGGACCAGCTCTACCTCAGCACGGCGGGTGCCGGGCTGCCGTTCTCAAATTTTGAGGTGCCCGACCTCGCGCGGCGGCTGTGTCGGGTGTTGGCGGCCATGGCGGACGAGCCGGGGCGGCGGTTGTCGTCGATTGATGTGGTCGATGACAGTGAACGCGAGGTGCTTTACCGGCAGGGCAATCGGGCGGCGTTGACCGCGTCGTCTAGGCCGTTGTCGATCCCAGCGCTGTTCGCGCGTCAGGTGGCCCGGACACCGGAGGCGATCGCGATCACCCATGCCGGCCGCGAGCTCACGTATCGAGGACTCGATGACGCTTCGACCGGGTTGGCGCAATTGATGCTGGAGCGCGGAGTCGGCACGGGATCCGTTGTGGGGCTGCTGTGTCCGCGTTCTATCGAGGCGATCACCGCGATGTTGGCGGTACTCAAAACCGGGGCGGCCTACCTCCCGATCGATCCCGCACATCCCGACGCGAGGAGCGGTTTCGTGCTCGCCGATGCCGCGCCCATCTTGGTGCTGACCACGGCAGGCTTGGCCGAACGTCTCGACGGACATGACGTCGCTTTTATCATCCTCGACGACGTGGCCGTTGGTTTTGAGCGCGCTGCCGCGTTGCCGGCGCCCAGGCCTGACGACGTCGCGTATCTGATTTACACCTCGGGCACCACTGGTGTCCCCAAAGGCGTTGCAGTCACCCATCGCAACGTCACTCGCCTGCTGGCAGCGCTGGACGACACAGTGCCTGGCGGCCCGGCCCAAGTGTGGTCACACTGCCACTCTTTGGCGTTCGACTACTCGGTGTGGGAGATCTGGGGCGCCTTACTGCGTGGCGGGCGGCTGGTAGTCGTGCCTGACGCGGTGGCGCGTTCCCCGCAGGACTTGCTTGCGCTGTTGATTGCGCAGCGGGTGACGGTGCTCAGCCAAACCCCGGCGGCGTTTTATGCGTTGCAGTCTGCTGACGCGTTGCGGCCGGCGCCGAGCCAGCTGGAGCTGCAGGCCGTGGTGTTCGGTGGGGAAGCGCTTGAACCGCAACGCCTTCGGCCGTGGCTGGACCGATACCCGAGGTCGCCCCGCTTGATCAACATGTACGGCATCACCGAAACCACGGTGCACGCGTCGGTTCGGGAGATTGTGGCCGGCGATGTCGAGGGGATTGTCAGTCCCATCGGGGTGCCGTTGGATCACCTGGCGTTCTTTGTGCTGGACCAGTGGTTGCGTCCGGTGCCGGTGGGGGTGGTTGGTGAGTTGTATGTGGCCGGTGCTGGTGTGGGGGTGGGGTATTGGCGGCGTGCGTCGTTGACGGGGTCGCGGTTTGTGGCGTGTCCGTTCGGGGGGCCGGGTGCGCGGATGTATCGCACCGGGGATTTGGTGTGCTGGACACCCGATGGGCAGTTGCGCTATGTGGGCCGCGCGGATGAGCAGGTCAAGATTCGCGGGTATCGCGTCGAGCTGGGGGAGGTGCGTAGCGCGTTAGCTGGTGTGGCGGGGGTGGAGCAGGCGGTCGTCGTCGCTCGTGAGGATCCACC
>NZ_LZKV01000020.1:0-21344 GCF_001672995.1 Mycobacterium sp. 1482292.6
GGTGCGGCTGGGCCAAATCCAGCCGCCCGGAAAGAAATTCATGAACGCGGTCGACTGGGCGCGCGGGGCGCGGCGGGCCGGCGGTCGCGCTGCTGCGGGCGCGGCGGCTTGCGCTCCGGCCGCCCGCGCCCCGGCCTGTCGCGGCCGGTGGTCATGTCGCCCGCACCGCCGGCCCCAGCCGCGCGACCGCCGGCCGCCGCGCCGGCCGCTGGACCCGGCCCGCGCCGCCGCGTTCGACGTGCTCCGGGCGGTCAGCGAGCGCGACGCGTACGCGAACCTGGCCCTGCCCGCACTGCTGCGCGAACGCGGAATCACCGGCCGGGACGCGGCTTTCGCCACCGAGCTGACCTACGGCACCTGCCGCAGCCGGAGCCTGCTCGACGCCGTCATCGGCGCGGCGGCCGGACGCTCGCCGCAAGCCATCGACCCGGTGCTGCTCGACCTGCTGCGGCTCGGCGCGTATCAACTGCTGCGCACCCGGGTCGACGCGCACGCCGCGGTGTCCACCACCGTCGAGCAGGCGGGAATCGAATTCGACTCGGCGCGAGCGGGTTTCGTCAACGGGGTGCTGCGCACCATCTCAGGGCGCGACGAGCGGTCCTGGGTTGCGGAGCTGGCGCCAGACCCGGTGCAGGATCCGATCGGGCATGCCGCGTTCGTGCATGCGCACCCCCGGTGGATCGCCCAGGCGTTCGCCGATGCCCTGGGCGCCGCCGCGACCGAACTCGACGCGGTGCTGGCCAGCGACGACGAACGGCCCCAGGTGCATCTGGCCGCCCGCCCCGGCGCGCTGACCGCCACCGAGCTGGCCGAGGCGGTCGGCGGCACGGTGGGCCGCTATTCGCCCTACGCGGTGTACTTGGCCGGTGGCGATCCCGGGCGGCTGACGCCGGTGCGCGACGGCGCCGCGCTGGTCCAGGACGAGGGCAGCCAGCTGGTGGCCCGGGCGCTGACGCTGGCCCCGGTCGACGGGGACGGCGGCCGGTGGCTGGACCTGTGCGCCGGCCCGGGCGGCAAGACGGCCCTGCTGGCCGGGCTCGGCGCGGCCTCGGGCGCCCGCGTCACCGCGGTGGAGCCGGCGCCGCGGCGCGCCGATCTGGTGGTGGCGAACACCCGCGGCCTGCCGGTCGACGTGCTACGGGTCGACGGTCGGCATACCGATCTCGAGCCGACCTTCGATCGCGTGCTCGTCGACGCCCCCTGCACCGGTCTGGGAGCGCTGCGCCGCCGCCCGGAGGCCCGGTGGCGGCGTCAGCCCGCCGACGTGCCGACGCTCACCAAGCTGCAGCGCGAGCTGCTGGGGGCGGCGATCGCGCTGACCCGCCCGGGCGGCGTGGTGCTCTACGCCACCTGCTCGCCACACCTGGCCGAAACCGTCGGCGTGGTCGCCGACGCGCTGCGCCGCCACCCGGTGAGCGCGCTGGACACCCGGCCGTTGTTCGAGCCCATGGACAAGGGAGCCGACCTGGGCGACGGGCCGCACGTCCAGCTCTGGCCGCACCGGCACGGCACGGATGCGATGTTCGCGGCCGCGTTGCGCCGCGAAGCGGGGTAGCGGGGACGCCACACGATGGACACTGTCGCGGCCGCGAGGCGGGGTAGCGGCACGCGCCGGATGTGAAGCGGGCCGCGCGGCTCAGTAGTCTGGCGCTCATGCCTCGCAACATCGCGGGACCTTTGATCGCGCCGTCGATCCTTTCCGCTGACTTCTCCCGGCTCGCCGACGAAGCCGCCGCCGTGACCGGCGCCGACTGGCTGCACGTCGACGTGATGGACAACCACTTCGTGCCGAACCTGACCCTCGGGCTGCCGGTGGTCGAGAGCCTGCTGGCCGCCACCACCATCCCGATGGACTGCCATCTGATGATCGAGGACCCGGACCGCTGGGCGCCTCCCTACGCCGAGGCGGGGGCCTACAACGTCACCTTCCACGCCGAGGCCACCCAGAATCCGGTCGGCGTGGCCCGCGACATCCGCGCCGCCGGCGCCAAAGCGGGCATCAGCGTGAAGCCGGGGACCCCGCTGGAGCCCTACCTGGAGATCCTGCCGCAGTTCGACACCCTGCTCATCATGTCGGTGGAGCCCGGTTTCGGCGGCCAGAGCTTCATCCCCGAGGTGCTGAGCAAGGTGCGCACCGCGCGCAAGCTCATCGAGGCGGGGGAGCTGACCATCCTCGTCGAGATCGACGGCGGCATCAACGCCGACACCATCGAGCAGGCCGCCGAAGCCGGCGTCGATTGCTTCGTCGCCGGGTCTGCCGTGTACGGCGCCGAGGATCCGGAGGCCGCGATAGCGGCCTTGCGACGCCAGGCGGCCGGCGCCTCCCCGCACCTGCGTCGATGACGGCGCCGGCGGGCGAGGGCCTTGACGCCGCAATGCGTTTGGCGATCGACCAGTCCAACCACGTCAAGGGGACCACGTATCCGAACCCGCCCGTGGGGGCGGTCATCCTGGACGCCGGCGGTGAGGTCGTCGGCGTCGGGGCCACCGAACCCGCCGGCGGCGATCACGCCGAGATCCTGGCGCTGCGCCGGGCCGGCGAACTGGCCGCCGGCGGCACCGTCGTCGTCACCCTCGAGCCGTGCAACCACTACGGCAAAACCCCGCCCTGCGTGAACGCCCTACTGGACGCGAAGGTGGGCACCGTGGTGTACGCCGTCGCCGACCCCAACCCGGAGGCCGCCGGCGGGGCCGCGCGGCTCGAGCAGGCGGGCGTGACGGTGCGTTCCGGCGTGCTGGCCGACGAGGTGACCGGCGGCCCGCTGCGCGAGTGGCTGCACAAGCAACGCACCGGGCTGCCGCACCTGACCTGGAAATACGCCGCCAGCGTCGACGGCCGCAGCGCGGCCGCGGACGGTTCCAGCCAATGGATCTCCAGCGAGGCCTCGCGGGTGGACCTGCATCGGCGCCGCGCGGCGGCCGACGCGATCGTGGTGGGCACCGGCACCGTGCTGGCCGACGACCCGGCGTTGACCGCCCGGCTGCCCGACGGCTCACTGGCCGGCCGGCAACCGCTGCGGGTGGTCGTCGGGATGCGTGAAATACCTTCGGAGGCAAAGGTTCTCAACGACGATTCGCGAACCATGCTGATCCGCACGCACGACCCCATGGAGGTGCTCAAGGCCGTCGCGGACCGCACCGACGTCCTGCTGGAAGGCGGCCCGACCCTCGCGGGTGCCTTCCTGCGGGCCGGGGTGGTGAACCGGATCCTGGCCTACGTCGCACCGACCCTGCTGGGCGGTCCCGTCACTGCGGTCGACGACGTGGGGGTGACCACGATCGCGCGGGCGCTGCGCTGGCATTTCGACGCCATCGACCGGGTGGGGCCCGACGTGGTGCTCAGCCTGGTGCCGCGCAGGGGCTAGCGCTCTCCCAGCGAGACGGCTTGCGGCTCAGCGATTTCCGGCTCCTCGGCGTGTTCCTTGCGGCCGCCGATCAGCAGGCCCAGCAGCGCTCCGGCGATGCAGATCACGACGGTGGCCGAGAAGATGTCGCCGTACATCTGGGCGAAGGCCTTGAGGTACATGGTGCCCTGGGCGGCGATGCGCTCCAGCAACGTGGCGTTGGGCGGGATCGCGGCCGTCAGGCCCGCCACGATCTGGTTGAACCGGTACAGGCCCCACGCGCTGAGCGCGGCCACGCCGATCAGCATGCCGGTCATCCGGGCCACCACCACGGCCGCCGAGGCGATGCCGTGTTGGGCGGACGGCACCACGCGGAGCGCGGCGGAGGTCAGCGGCCCGATCACCAGGCCGAGGCCCACCCCGGCGACCAGCAGGTCGGCGTGCAGCGCGGGCACGCTGAACACCCCGAAGATGTTGTGCTTCTGGCTCATGACGTCCTGGCGCCAGAAGTGGATCAGCCAGTAGCCGTAGGCCGCGATGAGCAGCCCGACGAAGGTCATGATCCGGTCGCCGACCCGGGTGGCGATCCACCCACCCAGCACCGCGCCGATCGGCAGCGCGATCAGGAACCACAGCAGCAAGCCGGCGGCCTGCGTCTGGGATTGCCCCAGCACCCCCTGGCCGAACAGCTCGACGTCGACCAGCGTCACCATCAGCGCGGCACCGGCGAACAGCGAGGCGCCCAGCGCGGCCAGGAACGGGCGGAAGTGCACGCCCGCCGGCTCGATCAGCCGGGTGCGCGCGAACCGCTCCCAGATCAGGAACAGCACGGCGACCACGACCGCGCCGATGACCAGCGGCAGTCCGTAGCTGGGCAGGATCTGCTTGCCGTCGGGTTGCGGGTTGTACAGGCCGATCACGGCGAGGCCCAGGGCGACCGCCAGCAGCACACCGCCGACCAGGTCGACCTTTTCGGGCTCCTCCACCCGCTCGTGCGACGGGAGGCTGAACTGGATCATCACCATGGCGATCAGCGTCAGCGGGACGTTGATCCAGAACACGTAGCGCCAGTCGTGGAACAGGAAGACGATGAAGATCCCGTACAGCGGGCCCAGCACGCTGCCGAGCTCCTGCGCGGCCCCGATGCCGCCCAGCACGCCGGCGCGATTGCGCTGCGCCCACAGGTCGGCGCCCAGGGCGAGGGTGACCGGCAGCAGCGCGCCGCTGGCCACGCCCTGGATGGTGCGGCCGCCCACCAGGAGGTGGAAGTCGCCCCAGTGACCGGCCAGCGCGGTGACCACCGAGCCGACGATGAACAGCGCCAGGCTGACCTGCAGCACCAGCTTGCGCCCGAACCGGTCGGAGGCCCGGCCCAGCAGCGGCATGGCGGCGATGTAGCCCAGCAGGTACATCGTGATGATCCAGGTGATGCGCTGCAGCTGGTTAATCGGGATGTGAACGTCGGTCATGATGTCGCGCATGATCGTCACGACGACGTAGGCGTCCAGGGCGCCCAGCAGGACCGCCAGGCTGCCCGCGCTGATCGCTACGCGGCGCCCGGTGTGGCGCCCGGCCGGGGCCTCGGTCTCAGCGGTCACGAGCTCACCGGGGGCTTGGTGACCTGAACCTGCTCGCCCCAGTTGGACAGGGTGATCTGGGCGGAGTTGCCCGAACTCTTCTGCAGGTTGGCCTGGACCAGCTGGTGGTCACCGGACTCCTGGATCCAGACCGTGCTCGGCACCGGTTGCGTCGCGTTGAACTGCGGAACGATCTTGTTCACCGCGTCCGCCGAGACGTTTCCGCTGATGCGAATGGTGTTCTGCCCGTTGATGTTGTCGCGGCCCTCGGCCTTGGCGTTGGTGAAGTTGGCCAGCGCGTTGCCCAGCCCACTGTCGGGGTTGAGCAGCACCGAGACGTCATAGACGTCGGCGGCCTTGCCGAAGTCGCTCCACTTGTTCGGGGTCAGGGTGGCGTACAGGGTCCCGTCGAGCACCACGAAGTTGGCGTCGATGTCGGACCCGCCCAGGGTGATGGTGGCGTTTCCCTGTGCGGCGGTGGCCGGTGCCGTGGTGAGGTCACCGGTCAGCGTCTTGATGGGCAACCCCTGGATCTTGCCCTGGACGCTGAGCGCGATGTGCGCGCTCTTCACGTTCTTGGTGGCGTCGGCCGACTGCTTGACCAGGGTCGTGGCGTCGGGAAGCGGTGCGCCGCTCTGCTTTGAGCCCGACGAGCAGCCGGCGATCAAGGCGGTGGCGAGGGTCAGGGATGCGATGACGGCCGATAGACGGCGGCGGGTCTGCATACTCTGCATCGTAGAGGGTGCCGGTGACTGCCCTGACGAACGCGGGGTCCCGGTGTCGCGCGGGCGCCGGTGTTTGCCCTGCTCATCCGCCTGGGAGTGGGCCAATTAGCCTAGGGGGATGTTTACCGGGATTGTCGAGGAACTCGGCGAGGTGACGGCTCGCGACGTCCTTTCCGACGCGGCGCGGCTGACCATCCGCGGCGCGGTCGTGACCGCCGACGCGGGCCACGGCGACTCGATCGCCGTCAACGGCGTCTGCCTGACCGTCGCCGAGCTGTTGCCCGGCGGTCAGTTCACCGCCGACGTGATGGCCGAATCGCTCAACCGGTCCAACCTGGGCGAATTGCAGGTCGGCAGCCGGGTGAACCTGGAGCGCGCCGCGGCCGTCAACAGCCGGCTGGGCGGGCACATCGTGCAGGGCCACGTCGACGGGACCGGGCGGATCGTGGCGCGGACCCCGTCCGAGCACTGGGAAGTGGTGCGGATCGAGATGCCCGCCGAGGTGGCCCGCTACGTCGTGGAGAAGGGCTCGATCACCGTCGACGGGATTTCGCTGACGGTGTCCGGGCTGGGCAGCGAGCCGGGGGACTGGTTTGAGGTCTCGCTGATACCCACCACCCGCGAGTTGACCACGTTGGGCAGCGCCCCGGTCGGGACGCCGGTGAACCTGGAAGTCGACGTCATCGCCAAATACGTCGAGCGGTTGATGACCCGCTGACCGGAGTTGTCCCGCCGGCACGCTCTCCTGCCGACCACCGGGTGATCACCTGACCGGCGAAGTCGAGCATCCGGTCAAGGCTGGGGAACATCGCGAAGGCATCCACGATCGCCTCGTCGGCTCCGGAGGCGGCGAGGCGCTCGAGCTTGTCGACCACAGCGGCAACGGACGTGCCCGGTTCGAGGTTGATCCGCATGGCCGTCTTCAGCGCGTCCGGATCGCGGCCGGCGTCCCGGGCCGCACGGCGCGCGATCGACCACAGGTGGTCGGTGACCTCGTCCTGCAGCCCCTCGACCCCGAGCCAGCCCGTGCCGCTGCGGCCGACCCGGCGCATGGCGGCCTCGCTGGCACCGCCGATCCAGATCGGCGGGCCGCCGGCCTGGACCGGGCGCAGGTCGGCGTGGACCGGCGGCAGCGTGAAGAACTCGCTGTCCCAGGACACCGGGGTGGTCGTCCACCACTCGCGCAGGAACGCCAGCAGGTCGTCGAGCATCCGCCCGCGCCGGTGCCAGTCCGCGCCGCGGGCGATGTCGTGTTCGTCTTTCATCCACCCGAGTCCCACGCCGATGTCGAGGCGGCCGTCGCTGAGCACATCGAGCGTGGTCAGCAGGCGGGCCAGGTGCACCGGCTCGTAGTAGAAGGTGCTGAGCGTGCTGGCGTTCAGCCGCACCCGGCTGGTTGCGGTCGCGGCGACCGTCCAGAGCAGCACCGGATCGAGGTACCGGGTCATCTGCGGCGGGTAGGGCTGCTCTTTGCCCGGATAGGTGCTGTGCATGTCGACCGGCGTGACCAGTCGATCGCCGACCCACAGCGTGTCGTAGCCCAGGTCCTCGAGTCCGCGGCAGAACGCGCTCAGGCCAGCGGCGCCGCTGACGGCGGGCCCGACGATGGGGAGTGCGAAACCTAGCTTCATCGGATCATCCTTTCGATGATGTATCAACCATTACCCGGGCGCTCAGCCGGGAACCGTGGCGCCGAGGGCGAAGTTGAAATTTCCGACCCCGTGGCGGGCCAGGCCCATCACGACCAGGCCCGTTCCTTCCAGCCAGTGCGCCATGTTCAGGCCGCCGACGTCGAGCGGGCGCAGCCCGAGGCTCTCGATGAACTCCGCCACCCGCGCCTTGGCGGGCGCGTCGTCGCCGGCGATGAACACGTCGAGCGGCCGACCCTGGGCCAGGACAACGCCGAAGACGGTGTTGAACGCCTTCACCACGCCGGCGCCGGCCGGGGCCGCCTTGGCGACTTGCTGTGCGACCGAGGTGCCATCGGGAATGGCCAGTCCGTCGGCCGCGGGGTTGAAGGGATTGCTGATGTCGACGATGACCTTGCCCACGAGGGCGTCTCCGTACTGCTCGACGACCGGAACGACGTTGGCGTACAACAACGAAACGATGACGATGTCGCCGGCCGGAACGGCGCCGAACTCTCCGGTCGTGGCGCCGCCCCCGAGGGCCTTGGCCAGGTCGGCCGCCTTGGACTCGTCGCGGCCGATGATCTCGACGCTATTGCCGCCCGCTACCGCCAGCGCGCCGATGGCGCGGGCCATGTTCCCGGTGCCGATGATGCTGATGCTGCTCATGAGGTGCCCGTCCTGACTTCCTAGAGAAAAGGTTGACGAGTCCACCTTATGGAGATTTGGATGACGCGTCAACTAATCTCCGATAACATGGGAACCGATGGAACCGAACTGGCTGAATCCCCGCGAAGACCGCGCCTGGCGGGCCTTCCAGCACGCGAATCATCAGCTCAGCGTGCACCTGAACCGGGGCCTGCAGGAATGGGGCTTGTCCGGCGCCGACTACCAGATCTTGGCGGTGCTCTCCGAGCACGACGGGGACCGCCTCCCCGCCCACGAGCTATGCAACACGCTGGGCTGGGAAAAGAGCCGTGTCTCCCATCAGGTGCGCCGCATGGAGCAGGACGGGCTGATCAGCCGGGAGCCCAACCCGGACGACGCCCGCAGCACCATGGTCTGCCTGCTGCCGGCCGGCCGCGCCGCCATCGAGAAGGCGGCGCCCGCGCACGTCGAGGACGTCCGCCGGAACTTCATCGATCTGCTCAGCCCGGCCGAGCTCGACATGCTCGCCGCCCTCAACGAACGGGTCTTACGCCACCTGGCCGAAGACGGCGACCCCTCGGCCGAAGCCGCGCCGTCATGACGACAGGCCGCTAGTCGCGGCGTCACGCGCCGCGGCAGCGGCCTGCCTTTGGATCAGCTGGTTGCTCGGCTGATTACACCGGACGCCAGATGGGGCCTTCCCAGTAACCCCAATGGTTCATGCCGGGATCCCAGACGATCTGGGCCCACGGCGCCCACGGTGGCGGCGGGGGCGGCGGTCCCGCCCACGGCGGAGCCCCGTAGCCGGCCGGGCCGCCATAGTTGTCGTCCCAGTCACGGCAGTTGTTCCAGTTCTGGTAAGGGCCCCAGCCCGGGTCCCACTGCTCGCCCGGGCACCAGTGGTGGTGATCCATGGGCGGCGGAGGAGGCGCCGCCGCGGCGGTGCCCGTGGCCAGTCCGAGTGCGGACATAGCCAAGCCGCCGGCAGCGAGCGCGCCGGTGCACAGCCGGGCCCACGGTCGTGTTTGTGTGTTGGTATTCATGGGGCAGTATTTACCCGCGATAATGCGGGCGAAACCCGGCTTTGTCGTTTGCTCATGTCAAATTTTGAGCACAGCCAACGCATATCTGGCGCAAAGGGTTTCGGTGTATAGGAGCTTTTCATCGGGTTATTTTTGGCACCAGGTGACGATATCGCGGGTCGGGCACACCATTTTGCCGGCCGCTTCCCTGTTTGCGGAAGGGCCCTCTCCTTCGCATCGCGCAGTTATCATTCCGGCGACGAATATCGCGGCGGCGCCGACGGCCAAGGGCGGCGAAAACTGTGATCCCGGCAACGATTACCAGGGTGCCGAGGCCCGCTCTGGCCCCGAGAGGCCGCGGGGATCCGTGGCGCCGAGATACGTGCGCGCTCATCGCAAGTGGTCAGGCGGTCGTGCCGCCGGCGCGCCCGGCGGTGCGGCGCGATCCGAGGCCGTCCCGCTGATCAAACCGCGGCAATAACCGCGCGGTCGCCGTGGTTCATACTGAATGCAACACGTGGGCTTCTCGTGTGAGCCGTTTCGACAGTGTTCCCGCCGGGCAGCGGGGACGGCGAGGTAGCAAAGATGACGAGGTTGGACTCCGTCGAAAGGGCGGTTGCCGACATTGCGGCCGGCAAGGCCGTCATCGTCATCGACGACGAGGACCGCGAGAACGAGGGCGATCTGATCTTCGCCGCCGAGAAGGCGACGCCGGAGATGGTGGCCTTCATGGTGCGCTACACCTCCGGATACCTCTGTGTGCCGCTGGACGGCGAGATCTGCGACCGGCTGGGGCTGCTTCCGATGTACGCGGTGAACCAGGACAAGCACGGCACCGCCTACACCGTCACGGTCGACGCCAGACGGGGTGTGGGCACCGGGATTTCGGCCTCGGACCGGGCCACCACGATGCGGCTGCTCGCCGATCCCACCAGCGTCGCCGACGATTTCACCCGGCCCGGTCACGTTGTTCCGTTGCGCGCCAAGGACGGTGGCGTATTGCGCCGCCCGGGTCACACCGAGGCCGCCGTCGACCTGGCCCGGCTGGCCGGGCTCCAGCCCGCCGGCGCCATCTGCGAGATCGTCAGCCAGAAGGACGAAGGCTCGATGGCGCAGACCGACGAACTGCGGGTCTTCGCCGACGAACACGACCTCGCCATGATCACCATCGCCGACCTGATCGAGTGGCGACGCAAACACGAGAAGCACATCGCCCGGATCGCCGAGGCCCGGATACCGACCCGGCACGGCGAGTTTCGTGCCATCGGTTACGCCAGCATCTACGAAGAGGTCGAACACGTCGCGCTGGTGCGCGGGGACATCTCGGGCCCGAACTCCGACGGTGACGACGTGCTGGTGCGGGTGCACTCCGAATGCCTGACCGGTGACGTGTTCGGTTCGCGCCGCTGCGATTGCGGGCCGCAGCTGGACGCCGCGATGGCCATGGTCGCCCGCGAGGGACGCGGCATCGTGTTGTACATGCGCGGCCACGAGGGGCGCGGCATCGGGCTGATGCACAAGCTGCAGGCCTATCAGTTGCAAGACGCCGGTGAAGACACCGTCGACGCCAACCTCAAGCTCGGATTGCCGGCCGACGCAAGGGATTACGGGATCGGCGCGCAGATCCTGGTGGATCTCGGGGTGCGCTCGATGCGGCTGCTGACCAACAACCCGGCCAAGCGGGTCGGGCTGGACGGGTACGGCCTGCATATCATCGAGCGGGTGCCGCTGCCGGTGCGCGCCAACGCGGAGAACATCCGTTACCTGATGACCAAGCGGGACAAGATGGGCCATGACCTGGCCGGACTGGACGACTTTCACGAATCCGTCCATCTGCCAGGCGAATTCGGCGGTGCTCTGTGAGCCCTGCCGAGGGTGTGCCGGAGGTTGCGCCGCTCGATGCGTCCGGCCTGCGCCTGGCCCTGGTTGCGAGCACCTGGCATAGCGAGATCTGCGACGCGCTGCTTGCGGGTGCCCGCAAGGTGGCCTCCGAATCGGGTATCGACGACCCGACGGTGGTCCGGGTGATCGGCGCGATCGAGATCCCGGTGGTCGCACAGGAACTCGCCCGCAATCACGATGCCGTCGTCGCACTGGGCGTCGTGATCCGCGGGCAGACACCGCATTTCGAGTACGTCTGCGATGCGGTGACCCAGGGGCTGACCCGGGTGTCGTTGGACACTTCCACGCCGGTGGCCAACGGTGTGCTCACCACCGACACCGAGCAGCAGGCCCTGGACCGGGCCGGCCTTCCGGAGTCGGCCGAGGACAAAGGGGCCCAAGCCACGCTGGCGGCCCTGACCACCGCGCTGACCCTGCGTGAGTTGCGCTCTCGGTCGTGACGTCGCCTTCGGACCGCGAGAGCTGGGATGCGGTGCTGCGTCCCCACCGCACACCGTTATTCGCCTACGGGGCGGCGTTCGTGATCGCCGCGGCGCACATCGCGGTGGGCGTGCTGCTCAAGGTGGGGTCCACCGGGGTGGTCTTTCAGACCTCGGACCAGGTGGCGATCGCGGTGCTCGGTCTGGTCATCGCCGGCATTGTGTTGTTGTTCGCCCGCCCACGGCTGCGCATCGGGCCGGCCGGCGTCTCGGTTCGAAACCTTTTGGGCGACAAGCTGATCGAATGGCCGGACGTTGCCGGGGTGTCGTTTCCGGTGGGTCACCGTTGGGCGCGCGTCGACCTGCCCGACGACGAGTACATCCCGGTGATGGCCATCCAGGCCGTCGACAAGGGCCGGGCGGTGGCCGCCATGGACACCGTGCGCTCGCTGCTGGCACGCTATCGACCGGACCTGCAGACACACTGAGCGCTGTACCATCAGCCGATGGCACTCCAGGCACGGGTGGCCGCGGTCCTCGCAGTTGCCCTGCTGACGCTCAGCGGATGCAGCGTGGTGGTGGGGGGACGGGCCGTCCGGGCGTCCGGCCAGCCCGCGGCAACGCCGACCACGACGGTCCAACGCCCGCCGGCGCATGCCCAAGACCTGCTGCTGCACAGTGGCGATGACACGCCGCTCGGCGCGGCCAGCGCGATCCCGGTGGGCGACAACTACTTCACCAGCGCCCGGCCACCGGACTGCTCGGCCGCGCTGCTGTTCGAGGGCTCGCCGCTGCGACCCGCCGGCGCCTCGGACCACGCCGAATCGGCGTACCAGTTCAGCGATCAGGCGACGTACGCCGAGTCGGTCGACATCTACGACAACGCGCTCGACCCCCGACACGAGGTGGTGAGTGATTTCGTCTCCGTCGCCCAGTGCCGGCACGACGCCGTGGGCATCTCCCCGTACGGCCAGGCGACGCCGATGCGGCTGAGCGGGTTCGCCACCCCATCCGAAGGCGTCCTGGTGTGGACGATGAACCAGCCGGCCTGGACCTGCGATTACGGTTTGGCCGTGCTGCCGCACGTGGCCCTGATGCTGTCGGCCTGCAACAACGCCCCTGGATTCCCCATGGCGGATTGGGCGGCGAAACGCCGGGCACAGGTCGACGGGCGCACCGCTTAGCCGCGGCGGCCCGCCGCCTGGTGATCTAACGCTGTGGTCGGGAAGCCCGAGCCGGAGGCACTCAGTACCGAGTGCAGTCCGTCATCATTTGCTGGAAAATGGGCAGGGCCTGCTGGGCCCCCTGGTTGTGCTCGATCGCGTGCAGCAGGTTCACCCGTTGATCCGGCGACGACGCCAGGTACTGCTGCAAGAACTGCTGGTTGGGCGGCGACTGGTCGAGGTACTGGGCGGCCATCGGGTTCTCCGCATGCACGGCCCGCATCGCCTGGTCGTAGCTACAGGTGGTGTGGATCATCGGACCGTAATCGGGATCGGCCGATGCGACCCCGGCACCAGCGGTCGACGCCAATGCCAGACCGCCCACCGTGACGGCCAGTTTGGCCAACGAGCGCTTCATCATTTACGGACTCCCTCCATTGCTCTGCCCCCACTCTAACGTTGAGCTAGAAGCTTGGTAGCCAGAACGGAAGCCGTCCAAACCGCCGCGACCGCCCGCGGGGCCCGTCACGGGTCGTCTACCTGCGCGGTTGATCCTTCTTCGGTCGGGTGGCTCCAGCTGCTCGGCAACAGCGGCAGGCCCGGGTCGGCGTCCGGCGCCGCGCCGCCGAGCGTGGTCAGGCCGGCGGGGGCGGCGTCGGCGTGCCGGGCGGTGCCGGCGAACCCGATGGGCCCCGCGCCCCGCGCCGAGGCCGTCGTCGCGGCGACGCCGGGATCGTCCGCGACCGAACCGGGGTCCAGGTACTCGTAGCGGTAGCCGGGGTCGATCAGACCCGGCCGGGGACGCCTGCGGAGCCGGGCCTGCTCCCGCCGGGCGGAGGCGGCCGGCGCCGCGCGGCCGGCTACTAGCCTGGATCTGTGCCCGATCCCGCCACCTACCGCCCCGCGCCCGGGTCCATCCCGGTCGAGCCCGGCGTCTACCGATTCCGGGATACCTACGGGCGAGTCATCTACGTCGGCAAGGCCAAGAGCCTGCGCAGCCGGCTGACGTCATACTTCGCCGACATCGCCAGCCTGCATCCACGCACCCGGCAGATGGTGACCACCGCGGCCAAGGTCGAGTGGACGGTGGTCAACACCGAAGTCGAGGCGCTGCAACTCGAATACAACTGGATCAAGGAGTTCGACCCGCGGTTCAACGTCCGCTATCGCGACGACAAAACCTATCCGGTGCTGGCGGTCACCCTCAACGAGGAGTTCCCCCGGCTGATGGTCTACCGCGGCCCCCGCCGCAAGGGGGTGCGCTACTTCGGGCCGTACTCGCACGCGTGGGCCATCCGGGAGACGCTGGACCTGCTCACCCGGGTGTTTCCGGCCCGCACCTGCTCGGCGGGAGTGTTCAAGCGGCACAAGCAGATCGATCGTCCTTGCCTGCTCGGCTACATCGACAAGTGCTCGGCACCGTGCATCGGCAGGGTCAGCGCGGAGCAGCACCGCCAGATCGTGGACGACTTCTGCGACTTCCTGTCCGGCAAGACCGACCGGTTCGCCCGGGAGCTGGAACAGCAGATGAACGCCGCGGCCGAGCGGCTCGATTTCGAGCGGGCCGCGCGGTTGCGTGACGACCTGGGCGCGGTGAAGCGGGCGATGGAAAAGCAGGCCGTGGTCCTCGGCGACGGCACCGACGCCGACGTGGTGGCGTTCGCCGACGACGAGCTGGAGGCCGCGGTGCAGGTGTTCCACGTCCGCGGCGGCCGGGTCCGCGGCCAGCGCGGCTGGATCGTCGAAAAGTCCGCCGACCCCGGCGATTCCGGCGAGGAACAGCTGGTCGAGCAGTTCCTGACCCAGTTCTACGGCGAGCAGGCCGAATTGGGCGGCGCCGCAGACGAATCCGTGAACCCGGTGCCGCGCGAGGTGCTGGTGCCCTGCTTGCCGTCCAACACCGACGAGCTGACCAGTTGGCTGTCCGGCCTGCGCGGATCCCGGGTGGTGCTGCGGGTGCCGCAGCGCGGCGACAAACGCGCGCTGGCCGAAACCGTGCAGCGCAACGCGAAAGAGGCGCTGCAGCAACACAAGCTGCGGCGCGCCGGCGACTTCAACGCCAGATCCGCTGCGCTGCAGAACATCCAGGAGGCCCTCGGCTTGTCCGAGGCGCCGCTGCGCATCGAATGTGTGGACATCAGCCACGTCCAGGGCACCGACGTGGTGGGCTCGCTGGTGGTGTTCGAGGACGGTCTGCCGCGCAAATCGGACTACCGGCACTTCGGGATCCGGGAAGCCGCCGGGCAGGGCCGCTCCGACGACGTCGCCTCCATCGCCGAGGTGACCCGGCGTCGCTTCGCCCGTCACCTGAGCGAGCAGAACGATCCGAATATGCTTTCCGCGGAAGGAAAGTCGCGCCGTTTCGCCTACCCCCCGAATCTGTATGTCGTCGACGGCGGTGCCCCGCAGGTCAACGCGGCCAGCGCGGTGCTCGAGGAACTCGGCATCACCGACGTCGCGGTGATCGGCCTGGCCAAGCGGCTGGAAGAGGTGTGGGTGCCCTCGGAGCCCGACCCGGTCATCATGCCGCGCAACAGCGAGGGGCTGTATCTGCTGCAACGCGTCCGTGACGAGGCGCACCGGTTCGCGATCGCCTACCATCGCAGCAAGCGATCCAAACGAATGACGGCATCGGTGCTGGATTCGGTGCCAGGATTGGGAGAACATCGCCGAAAGGCGTTGGTAAGCCATTTCGGATCGATAGCCCGCCTCAAGGAGGCCACCGTCGACCAGATCACCGCCGTTCCCGGCATCGGTGTGGCGACCGCCACCGCCGTCCTGGAGGCGCTGCGGCCCCAGCAGTCCCCCGATGAGTCCAGGGCGGCCCAATGACGGGGCCGGGCGAGTTCGCGGGCGGCCCCTCGGTGGACGCTCACCGAGACAACGGGGCCGGTATCGACGTCGTGCTGGTGACCGGGTTATCCGGGGCCGGGCGGGGTACCGCGGCCAAGGTGCTCGAGGACCTCGGCTGGTATGTGGCCGACAACCTGCCCCCGCAACTGATCACCCGGATGGTCGATTTCGGTCTGGCGGCCGGCTCGCGGATCACCCAGCTGGCGGTGGTGATGGACGTGCGGTCGCGCGGCTTCACCGGCGACCTGGACTCGGTGCGCACTGAGCTGGCCACCCGAAACATCGCCCCGCGCGTGGTGTTCATGGAAGCATCGGACGACATGCTGGTGCGCCGCTACGAGCAGAATCGCCGCAGCCATCCGCTGCAGGGCGATCAGACCCTGGCCGAGGGCATCGCCGCCGAGCGCCGCATGCTGGCCTCGGTTCGCGCCACCGCCGACTTGATCATCGACACCTCGACGCTGTCGGTGCGCGGCTTGCGCGAGACCATCGAGCGGGCGTTCGGCGGCGCCGCCAGCGCCACCACCAGCGTCACGGTCGAATCGTTCGGCTTCAAATACGGCCTGCCGATGGACGCCGACATGGTCATGGACGTCCGGTTCCTGCCGAACCCGCACTGGGTCGACGAATTGCGGCCCCGCACCGGGCAGGACCCCGCGGTGCGCGATTACGTATTGAGCCAGCCGGGCGCGGCCGAGTTCCTCGACGCCTACCATCGATTGCTATCTCTGGTCGTCGACGGCTACCGCCGGGAGGGCAAGCGCTATATGACGGTCGCGATCGGCTGCACCGGCGGCAAGCATCGCAGCGTCGCGATCGCCGAGGCGCTGGTGCAGTTGCTCAAGGCCCAGAAGGGCGAAGCCCAACTGTCGGTGCGGGTGCTGCATCGGGATCTGGGCCGCGAATGACCGAGCCGATGAACCGGGGCATCGTCGCGATGGGCGGTGGACACGGCCTGTACGCGACGCTGTCGGCGGCCCGCCGGCTCACGCCCTACGTGACCGCGGTGGTGACCGTCGCCGATGATGGTGGTTCTTCCGGGCGGCTGCGCAGCGAACTGGACGTGGTGCCGCCGGGTGATTTGCGAATGGCGTTGGCGGCCTTGGCATCTGACAGCCCGCACGGGCGACTGTGGGCGACCATCCTGCAGCACCGGTTCGGGGGCAGCGGGGCGCTGGCCGGGCATCCGATCGGCAACCTGATGCTGGCCGGCCTGTCCGAGGTGCTGGCCGACCCGGTGGCCGCCCTCGACGAGCTGGGGCGCATCCTCGGCGTCAAGGGCAGGGTGCTGCCGATGTGCCCGATCGCGCTGCAGATCGAAGCCGACGTCTCCGGTCTGGAAAGCGACCCGCGGATGTTCCGGCTGATCCGCGGCCAGGTGGCGATCGCGACGACGCCGGGCAAGGTGCGCCGCGTGCGGCTGTTGCCGGACAACCCGCCGGCGACGCGACAGGCCGTCGACGCGATCATGGCCGCCGATCTGGTTGTGTTGGGCCCCGGGTCGTGGTTCACCAGCGTGATCCCGCACGTGCTGGTGCCCGGGCTGGCGGCGGCGCTGCGGGCGACCACCGCGCGGCGCGCCCTGGTACTCAACCTGGTGGCCGAGCCGGGGGAGACGGCCGGGTTCTCCGTCGAGCGTCATCTGCACGTGCTGGCCCAGCATGCACCGGGATTCACCGTGCACGACATCATCATCGACGCCGAACGGGTGCCCAGTGAGCGGGAACGCGAGCAACTGCGCCGCACCGCCACACTGCTCTCTGCCGAGGTCCACTTCGCCGATGTGGCCAGACCTGGTACACCTTTACATGATCCAGGCAAGCTCGCGGCGGCCCTGGACGGGGTCCGGGCGGCCCACAAGGCTCCGGGAGCGTCTTCGGTCACGGCCACCGCGGATATTCGGGTCGACGGTGCAAGTGAGGGGTGACGACGCGTGGCGATGACGACCGAAGTCAAGGACGAACTGAGCCGCCTCATTGTGAAATCGGTCAGCGCCCGCCGCGCGGAGGTCACGTCCCTGCTGCGATTCGCCGGTGGGCTGCATATCGTCGGCGGCCGCGTCGTCGTCGAAGCCGAGGTGGACCTGGGCAACGTCGCGCGGCGCTTGCGCAAGGACATTTTCGAACTCTACGGATACAACGCCGTCGTGCATGTGTTGTCCGCCAGTGGAATTCGCAAGAGCACCCGGTACGTGTTGCGGGTCGCCAATGACGGCGAGGCGCTGGCCCGCCAGACCGGTCTGCTCGACAATCGCGGCCGCCCGGTGCGGGGGCTGCCGGCCCAGGTGGTGGGTGGCAGCGTCGGCGACGCGGAAGCCGCCTGGCGCGGGGCGTTCCTGGCGCACGGTTCGCTGACCGAGCCGGGGCGGTCCTCGGCCCTGGAAGTCAGTTGCCCCGGTCCGGAAGCCGCGCTGGCGTTGGTGGGTGCCGCGCGACGGCTCGGTGTCAGCGCGAAGGCCCGCGAGGTGCGCGGCGCCGACCGGGTGGTGGTGCGCGACGGCGAGGCGATCGGCGCGTTGCTGACCCGGATGGGCGCCCAGGACACCCGGCTGGTGTGGGAGGAGCGCCGGATGCGGCGCGAGGTCCGGGCCACGGCCAACCGGCTCGCCAACTTCGACGACGCCAACCTGCGCCGGTCGGCGCGGGCGGCGGTGGCGGCCGCGGCCCGGGTGGAGCGGGCGCTGGAAATCTTGGGCGACACCGTCCCCGACCATCTGGCCTCGGCCGGCAAGCTGCGCGTCGAGCACCGGCAGGCATCGCTGGAGGAGCTGGGCCGGCTCGCGGACCCGCCCATGACGAAAGACGCTGTGGCGGGCCGAATTCGGCGGCTGCTGTCGATGGCCGACCGCAAGGCGAAGGTCGAGGGCATTCCCGACACCGAGTCGGCGGTGACGCCGGATCTCCTCGAGGACGCTTAGGCCGGTGCCGATGCACACCGAAAGCGCGTCGTAGCGCGACCCGCCCTGGCAAAGTCGCGGGCGCGGCGCGGAGCTGTCGCGGTACCTGGGCCCGCAATGTCGGATCGGCCGGCAGTGACGATGGGCCTGCGCTGCGGACACGCCACCGTGAGTCACCCGCCGCCCCCTGCCGTGGCGAATTCTATGAATTGTATGATTTGTATAAGTTGGATATGAGCCGGCGCTTTCGATAGCGTTCTTCTGGACGAATTCCGGAACCGAAATAGCGGTTGGGTCCGGTCAAGCGCTGATTGATCGCGCTGCTCGTGTGCAGCAAATTCATAGAGATCGCATAATTTCTTTGAAAGCGCTATGAGTGCCGGGCGTATCGGCCGCACCGCCCCGAATATGTGCTCCACCACCTATTTCTCAGTGACTCCGTGCTTGCGGCCTCGTGCTGAGGGTCGCGCGTCGCGCCGCCGCGCAGTCCCTGTGGCTAAGGAATCCTGCGGCCAACGCAATTTGTGATACCGAGATTTTTATTCACCAATAGCCGCCCGGGGAACACCCCTTTCCGCTTTTCACCATCTATTCACCGGCTCGCCTTGCCGGATTTGCACGAGGTAGAGGGGTTTATCGGCGGCGTGCTTGCCGAACCGCCGACTCCCGGCGCTCGCAGCCCCGCGCGGCGGCACCGGCGAGCCCGGCCGATCTTGGCGAAGGGCGATTTCGTAACCACTGGCTAGTGTCTCGTCTACAAGACGACATGCCCGCCGCTCAGCAAACTCATAGCCGATGTGCTGGCGGCGGTACGGACTGGGCCGGCGGTGGCGACACGGCCGGAGGCGGAGGAATGCATGGATTTCGGGTCGTTACCGCCGGAGATCAACTCCGGCAGGATCTACTCAGGGCCGGGGTCGGCGCCGTTACTGGCAGCCGCGGCGGCCTGGAACGGGTTGGCAGCCGAATTGCATTCGGCCGCAGCGTCGTACGGTTCGGCAATCGCGGAGCTGCGCACCTCCTGGCATGGGCCTTCGTCGACGGCGATGGCCGGCGCGGCGGCACCCTTCATCGCGTGGCTCGACGGCACCGCGGTGCAGGCCGAGCAGACCGCCGCCCAAGCCACGGCGGCAGCGGCGGCTTATGAGGCCGTCTTCGCGGCCACGGTCCCGCCGCCGGTGATCGTGGCCAACCGGGCATTGTTGGCGTCGTTGATCGCGACCAACGTGCTGGGCCAGAACACTCCGGCGATCGCGGCCACGGAGGCCCAGTACGCCGAGATGTGGGCCCAGGACGCCGCCGCGATGTACGCCTATGCCGGCGCGTCGGCGGTCGCGACCCGGCTCAGCCCGTTCGGCGCGCCACCGACGACCGCCGACGCCAACGCGGAGGCCGACCAGTCGGCCGCGGTCACCTCCGCGCTGCAGTCGTCGACCGCCTCCGGCGTGGAATCGGCACTGTCAGAAGCGGTTTCGCAGGCTCCGGTCGCGGCGCAGGTGAACGCGACCGCGGTAACGGCGGCGGCTCAACTCCCGCTGAGCCTGACGGACATCACCGGGATTCTGAAGACCTTCAACAGCGTCATGGGCACCATCTCCGGGCCGTACACGCCGCTCGGCGTGGCGAACCTGGCGAAGAACTGGTACCAGATCGCCCTCAGCATCCCGAGCGTCGGGACGGGCATCCAAGGAATCGGACCCCTCTTGCACCCCAAAGCGCTCAGCGGGGTCTTGGCGCCGCTGCTGCGCAGCGATCTCCTGACGGGCTCGACCGCGCTGTCGAGTGCGGGCACGGTTTCGGCGTCCGCGGGCCGCGCCGGCTTGGTCGGATCGTTGTCGGTGCCGGCGAACTGGGCCTCGGCAGTCCCGGCGGTCCGGACGGTGGCCGCCGAGCTGCCGGAGACCATCCTGGACGCCGCCCCCGCGATGGCCGTCAACGGTCAACAGGGCATGTTCGGCCCGACTGCCCTGTCGAGCCTGGCCGGACGCGCCGTCGGCGGGACCGCGACCCGCGCCGTCGCCGGGTCAACCGTTCGCGTGCCCGGTGCCGTGGCGGTCGACGACATCGCGACCACGTCCACCGTCATTGTGATTCCGCCGAACGCGAAATAGGAAGGTGCGGCAATGGTTTTCAGCGATTTCGCAACGCTGCCACCGGAGGTCATCTCCACCCAGATCTATGTCGGCCCGGGCGCCGGGCCGCTGCTGGCCGCCGCGGCGGCATGGGACGGGCTGGCCGCCGAATTGCACGGCACCGCGGCTTCCTACGCATCGGTGATCTCGGAACTGGTCGGCGAATCGTGGCAGGGCTCATCGTCGGAGTCCATGGCCGCCGCGGCGGCGCCCTACGTGGCGTGGATATCGACCACGGCAGGCCTGGCCGAGCAGACTGCCGCTCAGGCCCGGGCCGCGGCCGCCGCCTACGAGGCGGCATTGGCGGCCACGGTGCCGCCGGCGGCTGTGGCGGCGAACCGCAGCCTGCTCGCCACACTGTTGCAGACCAACATCTTGGGGCAGAACGATGCGGCGATCGCGGCGACCGAGGACGAGTACGGCCAGATGTGGGCCCAAGATGTCGCCGCCATGTTCAGTTATGCCGCCGCGTCGGAATCGGCCGGTGAGCTGACGCCGTTCGAGCAGGCGCCGGCCACCACCAACGACGCCGGACCGGCGACCCAGGCGGCCGCCGCGGCCGCGGCGGAGTCGACGTCGCTGTCGTCCTGGTTGAAGGAGATCGAGGCCTACATCACCTCGCTCACCGGTCAATACACCCAGTTCTGGCAGAACTTGATCGGGGGCGCCACGGGGAGCACGGAGATAGCACCGTTCTGGGAGACGCTGTATTCGAGCATTTCGCAGATCGGCACTCAGGCGACGTGGACCAACGTCGTCAATGCCACCATCAGCCTTGGTGTCTCGCAGTGGAAGAACTTCTTCATCTATGCGCCGTGGAGCGCCGCGATGGCCAAATCGTCGCTGGGCGCCGGGCTGGCGTCGCCCAGCTAGCCGGCACCGACAGCTTGCCCACTGTTGGCGCGTTACCCAGCACCGCCGATACGGGCTTTGCCGCGATGCCGGCGGCGATGTGGCCGGGCGACGCCAGCCCGGCGCCCAGCGACGATTTGGCCATCGCGGCGCTCCACGGCGCATAGATGAAGAAGTTCTTCC
>NZ_LZKV01000021.1:0-72031 GCF_001672995.1 Mycobacterium sp. 1482292.6
GCAGCAGAACCGGTCTCGGGGATCGGCGCCGTGCCGCTCAACATCGTTGACGGGGGGCGGCGGGGCGTCCGGCGCGGGCCCGGCGACCGGCGCGTTCGGGTCGAAACCCACCGCTTCCGGGTCCGCGTGAGCGGTGGCGGATGGGATGGTCACGAGCGTGCCCGTGACCGCGGCAAGAATGAGCGTCTTTCGGACGTTCTTCAAGTCGTCTTCCTTTCACTGCGCGCGCGCCAAAGCAAGCCCACGGAGGTGGGCCGAAGCTATTGGTTGATGCCTGCTTTGAAACGTGCCGTCTTGGTCAGGCACGGCAGCGGCGGGCCAAGTCTGCCCGGCGGGTCTTACCCACCGACCACGGTCGGGCTTTCGCCGTCCGTAGCGCCGCTCAACACGCGGATCCGTAGATTCAATTATCTGATTACTTTTCCGTAACCCGTTGTGGGCTAACAGGGACCGTAGAAGACCTCGGCGCGTTCGTCATCTTCAGAAATCGGATATCTCATTTCGGTAACGGGCCGATCACGCCGCGGTACCGGGGTCATTTATGCAGGTCACCAGTGCGTTTCGGCGATCGCCACTTGAACGGCATGGACAAACAAATCGTGAGCCGAATCACCTGCGTTTTGTGAGCTGGCGCACGTTTATTTGCGGGGGTTCCGCCGATTCGTCAGCGCTTTCAACGGATCCCGGCCCCCGCGGCAAGCCGAGCAGGGTACCGCAACGTTCGCCCGATGCTGCGTTCCCACGCCAAGGGCGTCGATGGAATCACGTGCATGACTCAATTACGATGCGCACCAGCGCAATACGATGCTCAGAACGACAGGGGGCGGGCTTGGTGGTGGCCCGGATGGAGATGCTAAGTATTGCCTTGTCTGGCAACGCTTTTCATTCAAATACGCATGACGACAACAACTCTTGGCACAAAACCGAGGAGTGCTGGCGTCATAGATACCGGGCTGTGCGTCGCCTAGCGGCGGCGCCATCGACGGAAAGAGCGGGGCGATACGGACAGCGTCAATTTGCCAGAAATACCGCGTCACAAATATGGCAGGCCCCAGCGCCTGGCGTCGTCACCGCCGAAGGGCGCTCGCAGAATATCCTCAAATCGCTGCCGCCCCAACAGATCACGGCACCCCGCCGCACACGGCATTGGCGCGGCAATCGATCGCCGAGGTGTCTCGCCCCACGGCAATGCGCGTTTACAATTTGGCATTTCGGAAAACCGAATTGTCCGCGCCGAATTGATCGAAAAAAAAAGCGAAATTCGCGGCCGGCCGGCGATGCGCTCGGCTCAGCCCCGGGACTGCGCCAGGGCCAGCAGGTCGCTCTCGGTGTTGACGTTGGCCAGGAAGCGCGATTCCGGCAGCACGAGCTGCTGGGCGTCGGAGGCGTCGATCAGGGCACGCATGGAGCGGGCGCCGCCGGCCACCAGGCCGCTGATCCGCTCGGCCAGGTCGGTGCGATACACCGCGGCGAGGTAGTGGCTGCGACCGTCCCACGGCAGCACGATCTCGGCGTTGGTCTCGCCGGCCAACTGCACCAGGTCGTCGATCAACTCCGCGGACAGCAGCGGCATGTCGACGGCGCAGACGAAGGCGTACCGGGCGCCCGCCTCGGCGGCCGCCCGCAGCCCGCGTCCGGTCGCCGGCAGCGGCCCCTGGCCGCGCACCTCGTCGCGGATGACTTGCGCCTGCACGGCGGGCAGCGGTTGCCCCGGCGCGGCCATCACGAATACCGGTTCGCAACGCTGCGCGAGAACCCCGGCGACGTATTCGAGCAGCGTGGCGGCACCGCCCGGGCCGGGCAAGGTGGCCTTGTCACGGCCCATCCGCCGCGATTCGCCGCCGGCCAGCACGATGCCGGCTAACGACCCGGCCTTTTCTGTGTCGGGCACCTGGTCGCCCACGTCAGTCGACGGTCCAGGTGTCGCGCCCGCGCAACAGCGATTGCAGCGCGGCGGTGTCGAACGGCTTTGCCGACTGGGCCGCCTGGACCTGCGAACGCGCCGCGTCGTCATAGGTCGGCCGGCTGATGTCGCGGAAGATGCCCAGCACGGTGTGTTCGAGGTTCTGGTCCGACAACCGGGACAGGGCGAAGGCGTAGGCCGAGTTGTCGCTGTGCGCGTCGTGCACCACGATCTCGTCGACCGACACGTCGGCGGTCTTGGCCACCTCCAGCCCGAACCCGGACTTCACCACGCAGTATTCGCCGTTGGCGCCGAACACAATCGGCTCGCCGTGGCGGACGTTGATGACCCGCTCCTCGGAACCTTCCTTGCGCAGCGCGTCGAACGAGCCGTCGTTGAAGATCGGGCAGTCCTGCAGGATCTCGACGACGGCGGCGCCGCGATGCCCGGCGGCGGCGCGCAGCACCTCGGTCAGTCCGTTGCGGTCGGAGTCCAGCGCGCGGCCGACGAAGGTCGCCTCGGCGCCCAGGGCCAACGAGACCGGGTTGAACGGGTGATCCAGCGATCCCATCGGGGTCGACTTGGTGACCTTGCCGACCTCCGACGTCGGCGAATACTGCCCCTTGGTCAGGCCGTAGATCCGGTTGTTGAACAGCAGGATGGTGATGTTGACGTTGCGGCGCAGCGCGTGGATCAGGTGGTTGCCGCCGATCGACAGGGCGTCGCCGTCGCCGGTGACCACCCACACCGACAGGTCCTCGCGGGCCAGCGCCAGGCCGGTCGCGATGGCCGGTGCGCGGCCGTGGATCGAGTGGAAGCCGTAGGTCTCCAGGTAGTACGGGAACCGGCTCGAGCAGCCGATGCCGCTGATGAACACGATGTTCTCGCGGCGCAACCCGAGGTCGGGCAGGAAGTTGCGGATGGTGTTGAGGATGACGTAGTCACCGCAGCCCGGGCACCAACGGACCTCTTGGTCACTGGTGAAGTCCTTCGACTTCTGCGGCTGGTCCTGCGCAGACAACCTGGGGACCCCGTCGTTTTTGGTCAACTTCGCGGTCACACCGAGGTCTTTGCCCGCCAGGTTGCCGATCAGGTCAGTCACGAGCGTCGCTCCTCCTCATCGCTTCGCTCTGCATTGACGCCGGCACCATCATGCGCCGGCCCCAACCGTTGCTGCCGCCATTCTGGCGACCATCGTCTTGTCGTTCTCGACTTCGGCCAGCGTCCCGCCCAGCGCGGCGCGGATGACCCGGCCGATCTCGTCGGCCAGGAACGCGACGCCTTGCACCTTGCTGACCGATTGCACGTCCACCAGGTACTTGCCCCGCAGCAGGAACGCCAGTTGGCCCAGGTTCATTTCCGGCGCGACCACCTGCGGGTAGCGCCGCAGCACCTCACCCAGGTTGGCCGGGAAGGGGTTCAGGTAGCGCAGGTGGGCGTGGGCCACCTTGATGCCCTTGCGCCGCGCGCGCCGGCACGCTTCACCGATCGGACCGTACGAGCTGCCCCAGCCGATCAGCAGCAGCTCGGCGTCGCCGGTCGGGTCGTCGACCTCCAGATCGGGGACCGAGATCCCGTCGATCTTGGCCTGGCGCAACCGGACCATGAGGTCGTGGTTGACCGGCTCGTAGGAGATGTTGCCCGAGCCGTTGGCCGCTTCCAGGCCGCCGATGCGGTGCTCGAGACCCGGGGTGCCGGGCACGGCGAACTGCCGCGCCAGCGTCTCGGGGTCGCGGGCGTAGGGCTGGAAAGGCTCGTCGGGCTTGGCGAAGGTGTGCGTGATGCGTGGCAGCGTGCTGACGTCCGGAATGCGCCACGGCTCCGACCCGTTGGCGATGGCGCCGTCGGACAGCACGATCACCGGGGTGTGGTACGACACCGCGATGCGCGCCGCCTCGAGCGCGGTTTCGAAGCAGTCCGAGGGTGAGCGCGGGGCCAGCACCGCGACCGGCGACTCCCCGTTGCGGCCGAACAACGCCTGCAGCAGGTCGGCCTGCTCGGTCTTGGTGGGCAGGCCGGTCGAAGGGCCGCCGCGCTGGACGTCGACGACGAGCAACGGCAGCTCCGTCATCACGGCCAGCCCGAGGGCTTCGGACTTCAGCGAGATGCCCGGACCCGACGTGGTGGTGACGCCCAGCGCGCCGCCGTACGAGGCGCCGATGGCGGCGCAGATGCCACCGATCTCGTCCTCGGCCTGGAAGGTCATGACGTTGAAGTTCTTGTGCTTGGACAGCTCGTGCAGGATGTCGGAGGCCGGGGTGATCGGGTAGCTGCCGAGCACGACCGGGATGTCGGCCAGCTGGCCGGCCGCCACGATGCCATACGCCAGGGCGGTGTTGCCCGAGATCTGGCGGTATTCGCCCGAGGGCAGGGTCGCCCGGGACACCTCGTAGGTGGTGCCGAAGGCCTCGGTCGTCTCGCCGTAGTTCCAGCCGGCCTTGAGCGCCAGCACGTTGGTCTCGGCGACCTCGGGCTTGCGGGCAAACTTCTCCCGGATGAACTTCTCGCTGGTCTCGATCGGCCGCCCGTACATCCACGACAGCAGGCCCAGCGCGAACATGTTCTTGGCGCGCTGGCCGTCCTTCTTGGTGGCGCCGATCGTCTCGACCGCACCGAGCGTCAGGGTGGTCATCGCGACGGAATGCACGACGTAGTCCGACAACTCGTCGGTCTCCAGCGGGTTGGTGACGTAGCCGACCTTGGTCAGGTTGCGCTTGGTGAACTCGTCGGAATTCGCGATCACCATGCCGCCACGGGGCAAGTCACCGATATTGGCCTTGAGCGCGGCGGGATTCATCGCGACGAGGACGTCGGGCCGGTCACCGGCGGTCAGGATGTCGTAGTCGGCGATCTGGATCTGGAAGGACGAGACGCCGGGCAGCGTGCCTGCGGGGGCGCGGATCTCGGCCGGGTAGTTGGGCTGGGTCGCCAGGTCGTTGCCGAAAAGCGCTGCCTCGGAGGTGAACCGGTCACCGGTGAGCTGCATGCCGTCGCCGGAGTCACCGGCAAAGCGAATGACGACTTGCTCGAGGCGCTGACGGGCAGATCCGTTGGGGGGAGCCCCATTCTGTGAGTCTGATCCGGCTCCGCTGCCGTTCGGATCCACCTCTTTGCCCTCCACTTTGTTCACCGCGCGGACACCACGCGCAAACTAGATTACGCCCGTGAAAGTGACTTTCCGGCCGTGTCGGTTTGATGTCACTGGAAGTATCAATTATGGCACTGATTTTCGGTCACCATCGCCGTCTCCCCGCCGCCCCCTCGCAAGCCTTCGCGGCCAAAAGGCGACGTCAGCGTCGTCTACTGATGAGTAGCACGGCAAACTGTGGCGTTGGTCACGTCTTGCGCGTTAGCAACCGTCGTCCATACCGTGTCGAGCACCGGGTGTCACGTTTTCAGCGCCGATTTTGGTAGCGGCCGTTTCCGGCATCGCGAACAGATACAAACCGAAGCCGGCCGCGGCGAGGGCACCCAGGAAGACGAATGCGGCGTCGTAGCCGGCCGCCACCACGATCGCGCCCGCGACGAGGTTCGACACCGCGGCGCCGGCGCCCGTCGCGGCCGTCACCGCCCCGAGGCTGACGTTGAACCGTCCGCTTCCGTGCGTCACGTCCTGCACGACCAGGGGAAACAGAGCGCCGAACACACCGGCCCCGACCCCGTCCAGCAGCTGCACGCCCACCAGCCAGTACGGGTTGCCGGAGCACGTGTAGAGGAATCCACGGGCGGCCAGCACCGCGAAACCGGCCAGGAAGATCGGCTTTCTTCCCCAGGAATCGGCCTTGGCCCCGGCCACATAGGCCACCGGCACCATGACGACCTGCGCGGCCACCACACAGCCCGCCATCAGGGCGGTGCCCACGTCCCTGTTGTGCAGCGCGAGCAGCTGGCCGACCAGCGGCAGCATCGCCGCGTTGGCGAAGTGAAAAGCGATCACCGTCGCGGCGAAGATCAGCAGGCGGCGGTTGCCCAGCAGCACCGCCAGCCGGGACGGCGTCTGGTGCGGCGCTCCGGCGAGATGGTCCATGCCCCGGGCCACCTCGTGGTCGATGGCGTTACCCGGAATCCACAGCGCGGCAGCCACGCTGGCGGTCGCCATCGTGGCCAGCACCCAGAACATGACCACCGGTCCGAAGAAGTAGGCCAGCCCGCCGGTGATCGCCGCGGCGCAGGCGTTCCCTGCGTGGTTGAACGATTCGTTGCGTCCGATCCGCCGAGAGAAGCGGCGGGGCCCGACGACACCCAGGGTGATCGCGGCCAACGCCGGGGCGAAGACGGATCCGGCGATCCCAGTAAGCGCTTGCAGCACGGAGATCGAATAGAAGCCGGGAAACAGCGGCATCGCCAGCGACGCGGTGGCGATCGTCAACGCCACCGATGATCAGCGCCCGCTTGCCCGTGCTTCTGTCCACCAGGGCGCCGGCCGGGGCCTGCGCGACGATCGCCCCGATGCCCCCGACCGCCATCACGAACCCGATCGACTCCTGGTCCCAGTGATGGGTCAGTAGCAGATAGATCGACAGGTACGGGCCCAAGCCGTCACGAACGTCGGCCAGGAGGAAGTTCAGCAGGTCCAGGCCACGCCCAAGACGCCGGGGAACGGCGTCGCCGGGGATGGCCGTGCGCTCCAGGAGCTAGTTAGGCGCTCTTGTCCCGGCGCTCGGAGCGCGACGGCTTGCGGGGCACGATGGTCGGCAGCACGTTGTCCTGGACGGTCTCCTTGGTCACCACAACCTTGGCGACGTCGTCGCGGCTCGGGATGTCGTACATCACCGGCAGCAGGACCTCTTCCATGATGGCCCGCAGGCCGCGAGCCCCGGTGCCGCGGTGGATCGCCTGGTCGGCGATCGCTTCCAGGGCGTCGTCGGTGAATTCGAGCTCGACGTTGTCCATCTCGAAGAGCCGGGTGTACTGCTTGACCAACGCGTTCTTGGGCTCGGAGAGGATCTTGACCAGCGACTCGCGATCCAGGTTGGTGACCGAGGCGACCACCGGCAGCCGGCCGATGAACTCGGGGATCAGGCCGAACTTGATCAGGTCTTCGGGCATCACTTCGGCGAAGTGGTCGGTGGTGTCGATCTCAGCCTTGGAGCGCACCTCCGCGCCGAAGCCCAGGCCGCGCTTGCCGACGCGCTCGTAGATGATCTTCTCCAGGCCCGCGAAGGCACCCGCGACGATGAACAGCACGTTGGTGGTGTCGATCTGGATGAACTCTTGGTGCGGGTGCTTGCGGCCACCCTGCGGGGGGACCGAGGCCTGAGTGCCTTCCAGGATCTTCAGCAGGGCCTGTTGGACGCCCTCTCCGGAGACGTCGCGGGTGATCGACGGGTTTTCGCTCTTGCGGGCGATCTTGTCGACCTCGTCGATGTAGATGATGCCGGTCTCGGCGCGCTTGACGTCGTAGTCGGCGGCTTGGATCAGCTTGAGCAAGATGTTCTCGACGTCCTCACCGACATATCCGGCTTCGGTCAGGGCGGTGGCGTCGGCGATGGCGAACGGGACATTGAGCATCTTGGCGAGCGTCTGGGCCAGGTAGGTCTTTCCGCAACCGGTCGGCCCGAGCATCAGGATGTTGGACTTGGTCAGCTCGACCGGCTCGTGCCGCGAGTCCCGGCCTTTTTCACCGGCCTGGATCCGCTTGTAGTGGTTGTAGACGGCGACGGCCAGGGTCCGCTTCGCGGTGTCCTGCCCGATCACATATCCCTCGAGGAACTCCCGGATCTCGATCGGCTTGGGGAGTTCATCGAGCTTGACGTCGTCGGCGTCGGCGAGCTCCTCTTCGATGATCTCGTTGCAGAGGTCGATGCATTCATCGCAGATGTACACACCGGGGCCCGCAATGAGTTTCTTGACCTGCTTCTGGCTCTTCCCGCAGAACGAGCACTTCAGCAGGTCACCGCCGTCTCCGATCCGTGCCATGGTGCGTCAGCGCCTACTTCCTGTTCGCCGTTGCTGTTGCCTGTCCCCGCATGTATTCACCGACGCTACCCGCTTGATCGGGCCCGCCGCGACCATAAGCGCCGAATCGCGCCGATGGTATTTGCAGGAGTTCGTGCCTGTTCCGTATGGATGAAACATATAGCCACACGGTGCCCGTCACTCGCGAAAGACGCGCTTTGCGTGTCTTTGGCGTGTCGCGGTCGTGATGCGACCGAGGCTGGCTGTCCCCCGATCCCACCACCGGTGGAGGTGCCAACCCGACGCCGACGATCGCGCGAGGCCTGGGCGGACCCCCAGGAAATCACCCTACAGTGGCGAGGTGGGATTGGCTGCGGGCTTCGACTGGCCCGGCGGATCCGTGCTGCTCGACGGCGGGTTGGCCACCGAGCTCGAAGCCCGCGGCCATGACCTTTCCGATTCCCTGTGGTCGGCCCGGCTGCTCGCGGACGCCCCGCAGGACATCGTCGCCGTGCACGCCGCCTACTTTCGTGCCGGGGCGGCGATCGCGACGACGGCGAGCTACCAGGCATCGTTCGAGGGCTTTGCGGCCCGCGGGTTCGATCGCGGGGAGACTGCCGGGTTGTTGCGCCGCAGCGTCGCGCTTGCCCGGGCGGCGCGCGATGGCACCGGCGCCGACGGCCTGTTGGTCGCCGCCTCGGTCGGCCCGTACGGCGCGGCGCTGGCCGACGGGTCCGAATACCGCGGCCGCTACGGCCTGTCGGTTGCGGCGTTGGCGCGCTGGCATCGGCCGCGGCTGGAGGTCCTGGCCGCCGCCGGCGCCGACGTGCTCGCGTGTGAAACGGTGCCCGACGTCGACGAGGCGCGGGCGTTGGTCGAGTTGGTGCGCGCGGTCGGCGTACCGGCCTGGCTGAGCTACACCATCGACGGGGACCGCACCCGCGCCGGGCAACCACTGGCCGAGGCGTTCGCGGTGGCGGCCGGCGTCGACGAGATCGTCGCGCTCGGGGTGAACTGCTGCGCGCCCGCGGACGTGTTGCCCGCGATCGCGCACGCCGCGCCCGTCGGGAAACCCGTCATCGTCTACCCGAACAGCGGAGAACGCTGGGATGCTCTGCGGCGCAAGTGGATCGGGCCGTCACGGTTCGGCGCGGACCTGGCCGCGCAGTGGATCGCGGCCGGCGCCCGCATCGTCGGCGGATGCTGCCGGGTGGGGCCCGCCGATATCGCGGCGATTCACCGAGCGTGCAGTCAGGGCGAAGATTCGCCGTGAGTGCACGCTCGGCGACGGGCCCGGAACGCTAGGCGGTCTGCGCCGAGAGCTTCCGGTACTCGAGCACGGTGTCGATGATCCCGTAATCCTTGGCCTCTTCGGCAGTCAGAATCTTGTCCCGGTCGGTGTCCTTGCGGACCGTCGCGGCGTCCTTGCCGGTGTGGCGGGCCAGGGTGGTTTCCATCAGCGTACGCATCCGCTCGATCTCGGCGGCCTGGATCTCCAGATCGGAGAATTGCCCCTGGATCACGCCCTGCAGCGAGGGCTGATGGATGAGCACCCGGGCGTTGGGCAGCGCCATCCGCTTGCCCGGTGTCCCGGCGGCCAGCAGCACCGCCGCGGCCGACGCGGCCTGGCCCAGGCACACCGTCTGGATGTCGGCACGCACGTACTGCATGGTGTCGTAAATCGCCATCAGCGAGGTGAATCCGCCACCGGGCGAGTTGATGTACATGGTGATGTCACGGTCGGGGTCCAGCGACTCGAGCACCAGCAGCTGGGCCATGATGTCGTTCGCCGACGCGTCGTCGACCTGGACGCCGAGGAAGATGATGCGCTCCTCGAACAGCTTGTTGTAGGGATTGGACTCCTTGATCCCAAAGCTGGAGTGCTCGATGAACGACGGCAGGATGTAGCGCGCCTGGGGCTGGGTTTCGGGGTTCACTGGGCTTCTCCATTGGTGATGTGGGCGGCGCGGGTGATGATGTGGTCGACGAAGCCGTATTCGAGGGCTTCCTGCGCGGTGAACCAGCGGTCGCGATCGGAATCCGCCTCGATGCGCTCGATCGACTGGCCGGTGAATTCCGCGTTGAGGCGGAACATCTCCTTCTTGATGACCGTGAATTGCTCGGCCTGGATGGCGATGTCGGCCGCGCTACCGGTCACGCCGCCCAGCGGCTGGTGCATCAGGATGCGGGCGTGCGGCAGGGCGAAGCGCTTACCTTTGGTTCCCGCCGCCAGCAGGAACTCGCCCATCGAGGCGGCCATGCCCATCGCGTAGGTGGCGATGTCGCACGGCGCCAGCACCATGGTGTCGTAAATCGCCATCCCGGCGCTGATCGATCCGCCGGGCGAATTGATGTAGAGCGAAATGTCCTTGTCCGCGTCCTCGGCGGCGAGCAGCAGGATCTGCGCGCACAGCCGATTGGCGACCTCGTCGTTGACCTCCGAACCCAGGAAGATGATGCGCTCGGAGAGCAAGCGCTCATAGACCGAGTCCGTGAGGTTGAGACCCTGCGAGGGCGAACGCATGTCAGTCACGACTGGGTTACCTGCTTTCTTTCAGACCTGTATTCACGACACTAACCAACCAAGGCCGCCGTTTCGCGGCACGCACCCCGCGTTCGCTCACAGCGTCACGGCGCGGTCACTCCCCGGCGTCGGCCTCGTCGGATTCGCCGGCATCAGCCTCGCCCGTCGGCTCGGCATCAGCCTCCCCCGTCGGCTCGGCATCGTCGGCCTCCGAACGCTTGCCGAAGAACTCACTCGTGTCGATGGCGTTTCCGGCGGTGTCGGTGACGGTCGCCGCCCGGATCACCTCGGCGATGGCCAGCGCCCGGCGCACATCGGCGAACATGGCCGGCAGCTGGTTGTTCTCCTGCAGGTAGGCCAACAGCTGCTGGGGCTCGATGCCGTATTGGCGCGACGTCGCGACCAGCCGCTCGGTCAGGTCCTCCTGGCCGACCTGAACCTCCAGCTCGTCGGCCAGGGCGTCCAGCAGCAGCTGCCGTTTCACGTCCGTCTCGGCGGCGGTGCGCGTCTCGGTCTCGAACTCCTCGCGGGACTTGCCCTGCTGGGCCAGCACTTCCTCGAGCTTGGATTCGTCGTGGTTGAGGCTGTGCAAGGCGTTGTGCAGGGCGCTGTCGACCTGGGCCTTGACGATCGCTTCCGGCAGCGGCACTTCGACCTGCTCGAGCAGCGTGTCGAGCGCGGCCTCCCGGATGTTCTCGGCCTGCTGGGCGCGCTTGGTCCGGCCGACCTGGTCGCGCAGGTTGGCCTTGAGCTCCTCGATGGTGTCGAACTCGCTGGCCAGTTGGGCGAACTCGTCGTCGGCCTCGGGCAGCTCGCGTTCCTTGATCGACTTGACGGTGACGGTGACCTGCGCGTCCTTGCCTGCGTGCTCGCCGGTCGCCAGCTGCGCGGTGAATTCCTTGGACTCGTCGACGGACAACCCGATCAGGGCTTCGTCGAGGCCCGCGATCAGCCGGCCCGAGCCGACCTCGTGGGACAGGCCCTGCGCGGCGGCGCCCGGAACCTCTTCACCGTCGATGGTGGCCGACAGGTCGATCGAGACGAAGTCGCCGTCGGCGACCGGGCGGTCCACCCCGGTCAGCGTGCCGAATCGGGCACGCAGAGACTGCAGTTCGGCGTCCACGTCCTCGTCGCTGACCTCGATCGGGTCCACCGACACCTTGAGCGCACCGGGGTCCGGCAGGGCGAGCTTGGGTCGCACGTCGACCTCGGCGGTGAACGCCAGCTCCTCGCCGTACTCCTTCTTGGTGACCTCGATCTCGGGCTGACCCAGCGGGTGCACCTCTGATTCGGCGACGGCCTGCCCGTACCGCGCCGGCAGCGCCTCGCTGACCACCTGATCCAGCATGGCCTCGCGACCGAACCGGGCCTCCAGCAACTTCGCCGGCGCCTTGCCCGGCCGGAATCCAGGCAGTCGCACCTGGCGGGCCAGCTCCTTGTAGGCGCGCTGGAAGTCGGGTTCGAGTTCTGAGAAGGGGACCTCCACGTTGATGCGCACCCGGGTGGGGCTCAACTGCTCAACGGTGCTCTTCACGGGTGTGCTCCTCAGTGCTCGTTCTTGGCTCGTTCTCGGTGGTCGGTGGGCCGCGCGCAGGGCGCGGCCGGTGGTGCTGGTCGGGGTGACAGGATTTGAACCTGCGGCCTTCCGCTCCCAAAGCGGATGCGCTACCAAGCTGCGCTACACCCCGCGCTGACCTCGATGATCCTAAGGCCCCTCAACACCGGGTTGGCCACGGGCTTCGCAGCGACGTCGCAGACCTCACGGAGCGATCACAAAACCGAGTCGATTAGATTTGATCTTCGTCGCCAGCTACAGTCACGCTCGACTAACTACATGCGGGCGTAGCTCAATGGTAGAGCCCTAGTCTTCCAAACTAGCTACGCGGGTTCGATTCCCGTCGCCCGCTCGGGCTAACTATCTGCTCGATAGAGAGGCGCCATGAGCGACCTGTTGACCGACGCGTTGATCCACGGCTCATGCGCGTCGGACTTCGTCGGGGTTCGCGACGCGTTCGAGCGCAATTTCACGCTGGGCAACGAAGTCGGCGCGGCCGTCGCGGTGTGGGTCGACGGGTCTCTAGTGGTCAATCTGTGGGGTGGCTGGGCCGACGCGGCCCGCACCCGACCGTGGCAGCAAAACACCCTGACCACCGTCTTGTCCGGCACGAAGGGCCTGTCGGCCACCTGCGTGCACCAGCTCGCCGACCGCGGCGAACTGGACCTGCACGCCCCCGTCGCGCACTACTGGCCCGAGTTCGCCCAGGCGGGCAAGCAAGACATCACGCTGGCGATGGTGATGAGCCACCGCTCCGGGGTGATCGGCCCGCGCACCCGGATGCGGTGGGAGCAGGTCGCCGACTGGGACTACGTCTGCGAACAGCTGGCCGCCGCCGAGCCGTGGTGGGAGCCGGGCACCGCGCAGGGCTACCACATGACCACCTTCGGTTTCATCACCGGCGAGGTGTTCCGCCGGGTGACGGGCCGGACCATCGGCCAGTACCTGCGCACCGAGATCGCCGAACCGTTGGGCGCCGACGTGCACATCGGGTTGCCGCTGAGCGAGCAACACCGGTGCGCCGAGCGGGTCAACAAGCCGCATGCCCGCGATCTGCTGGCCGACGCGAAGGCGCCGGGCTACCCGAGGAGCCTGGCCGAGCACCCCAAGGCGGGGCTGTCGATCTCGATGGGGTTCGCCCCCGACGACGAACTCGGCTCGCACGACCTGAACCTGTGGCGCGAACTCGAGTTCCCGGGCACCAACGGGCAGGTCTCGGCGCTGGGACTGGCGACGTTCTACAACGCGCTCGCCCAGGAGAAGGTGCTCAGCCGCGAGCACATGGACCTGGTGCGGGTCTGCCAGGGCGGCCTGGAGACCGACCTGGTGCTGGGGCCGCGGGTCGCGGACCACGGCTGGGGTTTGGGTTACATGCTCAACCAGCGTTGCGTCAACGGGCCGAACCCCCGCATCTTCGGCCACGGCGGGCTGGGCGGCTCGTTCGGGTTCGTCGACCTGGAGCACCGCATCGGTTACGCGTATGTGGCCAATCACTTCGACCCGACCAAGGCCAATGCGGACCCACGCAGCCTGGTGCTGTCCAACGAGGTCTACTCCGTGCTGGGAGTCATCTGACGCTCAACGCAGATGCGCCCCGCCGATTCGGCGGGGCGCATTTGGTTGCGTGACTGGTCGGATCAGGGGTGCCAGCCGGGAGGCGGCGGCGGTCCACCCGGGCCGCCCGGTCCCCACGGGCCGCCGGGGTGCGGCGGTCCCCCCGGCCCCCAGCCCGGCGGTCCAGGAGGCCCTCCGCGCCAGTCGTGGCAGTTGTTCCAGTCCCAGTTGTTGCCCCAGCCCGGGTCCCACCACTCACCCGGGCACCATTGCGGGAAGGGGCCGGGATGGGCCTGCGCCTCAGTTGCGACGCCCAAGCCCGCCAGACCCAGCCCGCCGATTGCGAGAGCCGTTGCGGCCAAACGTGGAAGAGTTTTCACGGGCTATGTGATACCCGCATAGATGCTTTGGCTAAACAAGTGGCGCCAGTGTTATGGGCTGAAAGTTTCCTGCCAATGCGGTCACTTCTGGCATGTCGGGCACCAGAACACGTTTCGGCCCTCCAGCACCGTCGTGCGGATCGGATCACCGGACACCCGGCAGGGCTCGCCGGCCCGCCGGTAGACGTAGGTCCGGGGTCGATCGGGGCGGTAGGACGGCGCGCCGTGGTCGTGCTCGGGCCGCACCACGATGATCTTGCCGCGGCGCAATCCGACCTTCATCAACGCGACCAGATCGGTCCAGGCCGCGTCGAACTCATCCTCGCCGACGTCGCGGCCGGGCCGGAACGGGTTGATGCGGTGGCGGAACAGCAGCTCGCTGCGGTAGACGTTGCCCACCCCGGCCATCACGGTCTGGTCCATCAGCAGCGCGCCAATGGGCCTGCGCGACTTGGCAATTCGCTTCCACGCCCAGGACGGGTCGGCGTCGCTGCGCAACGGGTCGGGGCCCAGCCTGGCCAGGACGTCGCTGACTTGGCCTTCGTCGATGACTTCGCACACCGTCGGCCCGCGCAGGTCGGTGCCGTAGCCGGCGCCGATCATGCGCATCCGCACCTGCCCGCCCGCTTCGGGAAACAGTCCGTCGCCGGGCCGTTCCCATTCGGTGAAGGCGCCGTACAGGCCGAGGTGCACGTGCACGATCGGCCCGCCGGCGTAGTGATGAAACAGGTGCTTGCCCCACGCGCTGGTGCGCCGCAACACCCGGCCGTCGACCACCGCGGCCGAATCGGCGAAGCGGCCCTGCGGGCTCGACACCGCGACGGGGGCACCGGCGTATCGGCGTTGGTGCAGCCGGGCCAATCGGTGCAGGGTATGCCCTTCGGGCACGCGCAGACCTTTCCGGCGTCAGCTGGCCGCGCCGGGTACCGGCGGGGCCTGGTGGGTGCGTTCGTATTCGGCGAGTATGTCGATACGCCGTTGGTGGCGTTCGGCTTTCGACCAGGGCGTAGTCAAGAAGGCGTCGACGATGGCCAGCGCCTCGGCCACGGTGTGCATGCGACCGCCGATGCCGATCAGTTGGGCGTTGTTGTGCTCGCGGGCCAGCGCCGCGGTCTCGACGCTCCAGGCCAGGGCGCAGCGGGCGCCGGGCACCTTGTTCGCCGCGATCTGCTCGCCGTTGCCCGACCCGCCCAACACGATGCCCAGGCTGTCCGGGTCGGCCACCGTACGCGTCGCGGCGGCGATGCAAAACGCCGGGTAATCGTCTTCGGCGTCGTAACTGAAGGCGCCGCAATCGATCGGCTCGTGCCCGGATTTGGTGAGGTGATCGATGATCTGCTGCTTGAGCTCGAATCCGGCGTGGTCAGAGCCGAGGTAGACGCGCATGCCCGCAATCCTTACACAGCCACCCGCGGCGTTGGCGGCGGCGATGGCAAGGCGGGCAGCGCCCTACCGGTCTAGTCGAATTCGGGCTTCTCCGTGCGGCTGCGCTTGAGCTCGAAGAAGTGCGGGTAGGACGCGAAGGCCACCGAGGCGTCCCACAGCTTGCCCGCCTCCTCGCCGCGCGGGATCTTGGACAGCACCGGCCCGAAGAACGCCACATTGTTGACGTGGATGGTCGGTGTGCCGACGTCGTCGCCCACCGCGTCCATGCCGGCGTGGTGGCTCTTGCGCAGCGCCTCGTCGTAGGCGTCGCTGTTCGCGGCGTCCGCCAGCTCCGAGGGCAACCCCACCTCCGCCAGCGACTGCTTGATCACGTCGTCGAGATCTTTGTTGCCCTTGTTGTGGATCTGGGTGCCCATCGCGGTGTACAGCGGCGCGAGCACCTCGGCGCCGTGAGCCTGTTCGGCGGCGATCGCCACCCGCACCGGACCGAAGGCCTTCGACAAGCGTTCGCGGTATTCGTCGGGCAGGCCCTCGCGGTTTTCGTTGAGCACCGCCAGGCTCATCACGTGAAAGTTCACCTCGATGTCGCGAACCTTTTCCACCTCGAGGATCCAGCGCGAGGTGATCCACGCCCACGGACACAGCGGATCGAACCAGAAGTCTGCTTTGTTCTTCGCGGCGGCGGTGTCAGGCATGGCTGATCCTCTCGTTGGTTGAAAGTCCGATCTGCACAACCGTAGGCCTCTGCGTCCTGTTCCCGGTTTGCCCGACCCGTAAGTTGGACACGTGGCACTTCCGAACCTCACCCGTGAACAAGCCGTCGAGCGCGCTTCGCTGATCACCGTCGCCAGCTATCAGATCGACCTCGATCTCACCGACGGTTCCGGGCCTGGTGGCCCACCCGGCGAACGGACTTTCCGCTCGATCACCACCGTGGTGTTCGACGCGCTCGCCGGCGCCGACTCGTTCATCGACATTGCCGCCGACACCATCCGCAGCGCCACCCTCAACGGGCGGGACCTGGATGTCTCCGAATACGACGAGTCGACCGGCATCCCGCTGCGCGGGCTGACCGACCGCAACGTCGTCGTGGTAGACGCGGACTGCCGCTACTCCAACACCGGAGAGGGCCTGCATCGGTTCGTCGACCCGGTCGACAACGAGACCTACCTGTACTCGCAGTTCGAAACCGCCGATGCCAAGCGCATGTTCGCCTGTTTCGACCAACCCGACATGAAGGCGACCTTCGACGTGCGGGTGGCCGCGCCTACGCATTGGAAGGTGATCTCCAACGGCGCGGCGGTGTCGGTGACCGACGGCCTGCACACCTTCGCCACCACACCACGGATGAGCACCTATCTGGTCGCGTTGATCGCTGGCCCGTACGCCGAGTGGAACGACTCCTACACCGACGAGCACGGCGAGATCCCGCTGGGGATCTATTGCCGATCCTCGCTGGCCCAATACATGGACGCCGAGCGGCTGTTCACCCAGACCAAGCAGGGATTCGGCTTCTACCACAAGCACTTTGGCCTGCCCTACGCGTTCGGGAAGTACGACCAGCTGTTCGTCCCCGAATTCAATGCCGGCGCAATGGAAAACGCGGGCGCGGTGACCTTCCTGGAGGACTACGTCTTCCGCAGCAAGGTCACCCGGGCCTCCTACGAGCGGCGCGCCGAGACCGTGCTGCACGAGATGGCGCACATGTGGTTCGGCGACCTGGTCACCATGGCGTGGTGGGACGACCTGTGGCTCAACGAGTCGTTCGCGACCTTCGCATCGGTGCTGTGCCAAAGCGAGGCAACGGAATTCACCGAGGCGTGGACGACGTTCGCCACGGTCGAGAAGTCGTGGGCCTATCGGCAGGACCAATTGCCCTCGACGCATCCGATCGCCGCCGACATCCCCGACCTGGAAGCGGTCGAGGTCAACTTCGACGGCATCACCTACGCCAAGGGCGCTTCGGTGCTCAAGCAACTCGTCGCCTACGTCGGGTTGGAGCACTTCCTGGCGGGACTGCGGGATTACTTCCGCGCGCACGCCTTCGGCAACGCCACGTTCGACGACCTGGTCGCCGCGCTGGAGCAGGCGTCGGGTCGTGACCTGTCCGACTGGGGTCAGCAGTGGCTGAAAACGACCGGGCTGAATACGCTTCGACCGGAGTTCGACGTCGACGCTGACGGTAAGTTCACCAGGTTCGCGGTGACCCAGAGCGGCGCCGCCCCGGGCGCCGGTGAGACCCGGGTGCACCGGCTCGCGGTCGGGATCTACGACGACAGCGATTCCAGCGGAACCGGAAAGCTGGTGCGGGTACACCGCGAGGAACTCGACGTTGAGGGCCCGGTCACGGAAGTCCCTGCACTGGTTGGTGTTTCGCGGGGCCAGTTGATTCTGGTCAATGACGACGACCTGACATATTGCTCGTTGCGGCTGGACGCCGAGTCGCTGCGCACCGCGCTGCAGCGCATCGCCGACATCGCCGAGCCGCTGCCGCGCTCGCTGGTCTGGTCGGCCGCCTGGGAGATGACGCGCGAGGCCGAGCTGCGCGCCCGCGACTTCGTGGCCCTGGTCACTGGCGGCGTGCACGCCGAATCCGAGGTCGGGGTGGCCCAGCGGTTGTTGCTGCAGGCGCAGACGGCGCTGACGTCCTACGCCGAGCAGGGCTGGGCGCGCAAGCAGGGCTGGCCGCAATTCGCCGACCGGCTGCTGGAGTTGGCGCGGGCCGCGCAACCCGGCTCGGATCACCAGCTCGCCTTCGTCAACACGCTGTGCTCGTCGGTGCTGTCGGCCGACCATGTGGCGACGCTGGCCGACCTGCTCGACCGCGACCCCGCCGAGTTGGACCTGGCCGGCCTCGTGGTCGACACCGACCTGCGGTGGCGGATCGTCACGGCGCTGGCGACCGCCGGCAAGATCGACGCCGACGGGCCCGCCACGCCGTTCATCGACGCCGAGGTCGAACGCGACCCGACCGCCGCCGGCAAGCGGCACGGCGCCCAGGCCGCGACGGCCCGACCCCAGTTGCAGGTCAAGGAGGATGCCTGGACGACGGTGGTCGAGGACGACACCCTGGCCAACATCACCGCCCGCTCGATCATCGCGGGCATCGCCCCCGCCGGGCAGGCCGAGTTGCTCAAGCCGTTCACCGAGCGCTATTTCGAGGCGATCTCCGGTGTCTGGGCGCGCCGGTCCAGCGAAGTGGCCCAGACGGTGGTGATCGGCCTGTACCCGCACTGGGATATCAGCGACGACGGCATCGCCGCCGCGGACAGGTTCCTGTCCGACCCCGAGGTGCCCGCGGCGTTGCGCCGCCTGGTACTCGAGGGCCAGGCCGGAGTGAAGCGTTCGTTGCGGGCGCGCCGTTTCGACGCCGGCGAGGGCTCGGCCCCCACCGACGAAGTCGGAGCCTAGGCCGGCGAAATGCCGGCGCTGAGCACGCGGATCGCGCTGACCAGGCCGTCGACCAGGTCGCCCCGCTCGAACGCCGAGGACGCCGCCGCCACCCCCAGCGGCGCGGCCGACTCGGCACCACGGCCACGGACCTGGGTGCCGTAGACCACCTCGATGACCCTCTGGTCGGGCGAGACGGCCAGCAGCACCGCGTTGTCCGGCGTCGGAACGTGGGCCAGGAGTTCGCGGGCCCGCGCGGCGGTGTCGCTGCCCAGGTCGCCCAGATAGATCGCGAACCGCGTCTTGGACGCCCGCGAGCCGAACTTCAGCGCGTCATCCACCGCGACGAGATCTTTGGTCGAGAACGGGAACTGCACCGAGAGCTCGCCGGGCTCGGTGACCCCGGAGATCCGTCCGCTGGTGGTGATGACCCAGCCGCGGGGCAGCTCGGCGGGTTCTCGCGTCGCTACTTCACCACGTGCCACTGGCGCCACCTCCAACTGAGAACTCCGACGTGCCGTGCCCACCATGTCCGCCGTGCGCGTGGCCGACGTCTTCGCCGGTGGCAGCCCACAGGATGGGCGGGTGCGTCCACTTCTCGCCCAGCTTGTAGGACGCTGGGTGCGGACCCTTGCGGGACCAGATGAGCACCGACAGCGCGACTACCAGCAACAGCGGTATTCCGACGATGAACAGGTGGAGATGCATCTGACTCACGAGCCAAACCGTATCCCACGAACCGATCTACCGGCGCGACCGGACACCGGATTGGCGGTCAGGCCGCGCCTTCGCCGAGATAGCGGGCCCAGGCGGGATCCAGTTCCTTGACCGTCGACAGCAGCCGCCAGTGTTGCCCCGTCGGCGGCTGCGGCGGCCGGCGCAGCGCCCAGCCGAGCTCGCTGAGCAGCTTGTCACCCTTGCGGTGGTTGCAGGTCGAGCAGCACGCGACGCAGTTCTCCCAGGAATGGTCGCCGCCGCGGCTGCGCGGCAGCACGTGGTCGACGGTGTCCGCCTTCGCCCCGCAGTAGGCGCAGCAGAACCGGTCGCGGTGCATCAGCGCGGCCCGGGTCATCGGGACGCGCGCGCGATAGGGAACGCGGACGTAGGACCGCAGCTGGATCACCGAGGGCACCACGATGGAGCTGGTCGCCGAGTGGATGACCGGGCCGGCCGGATCGTGGTGCACCACGTCGGCCTTGCCGCAGATCACCATGACGATCGCGCGGCGCATCGGCAGCGCGGTCAGCGGCTCGTAGGTGGAGTTCAGCAGCAGGACCCGCCGGCGACTCCAGATGGACGCGCTCTCCGAGCGGGCGGGTGGATGGATTTCAACACTGTGCAGGGACGACGCGGTTGTGGGCCCGGTTAACCCTGCCGCGGCTACCGGACTGCGGTGGCTGCGGCGTCTCTTGCCCTGCGCCATAGATCCTCCGCGAACAGTCCACCATGATTCGCCGACAATCGCACCCCTATTGCAGGTGAAACGCCGTGTCCAGCCGGTGAACAGCGGGCATGGGGTCGGGCCGGCTGGGCTCGGCGCCGCCGCGATGCACCACAATGGACGGCGATGGATCAGGTCAGCTTTTACGACGCGATCGGCGGCGCCGAGACGTTCCACGCGATCGTGTCGCGCTTTTACGCCCAGGTCCCGGAGGACGAGATCCTGCGTGAGCTGTATCCGCTGGACGACCTGGAGGGTGCCGAAGAACGGTTGCGGATGTTCCTCGAGCAGTACTGGGGCGGCCCGCGCACCTACTCCGACCGGCGCGGACATCCCCGGCTGCGGATGCGTCACGTGCCGTTCCGGATCACTCCCCTGGCACGTGACGCGTGGCTGCGGTGCATGCACACCGCCGTCGCGTCCATCGATTCGCAGACACTCGACGACGAACACCGTCGCGCGTTGCTCGACTATCTGGAAATGGCTGCGCACTCACTCGTCAACGCGCCCCTGTGAGGGCGAAACTGTCGGCCCACGAAACGAAGCGGGGTGGAATGGAGTCCAAGCCGTGGTGGTCAAGCGCGGTGTTCTATCAGGTGTACCCGAGGTCCTTCGCCGACAGTGACGGCGACGGCGTCGGCGATCTGGACGGGGTGACGGCGCACCTGGACCACCTGGAGCGACTGGGTGTGGACGCGATCTGGCTCAATCCGGTCACCGTGTCCCCGATGGCCGACCACGGCTATGACGTCGCCGATCCGCGTGACATCGACCCGCTGTTCGGCGGGATGGCCGCCATCGAACGGCTGATCGCCGCCGCGCACGAGCGGGGCATGAAGATCACCATGGACGTGGTGCCCAACCACACCAGTTCGGCGCATCCGTGGTTCGCCGCGGCGCTGGCCGCCGGGCCCGGCACCGACGCGCGGGAACGCTACTTCTTTCGCGACGGCCGCGGCGAGCTCGGCGAGCTGCCGCCGAACAACTGGGCCTCGGTGTTCGGCGGCTCGGCGTGGACGCGCGTGGTCGAACCCGACGGCAACCCCGGCCAGTGGTACCTGCACCTCTTCGATGCCGAGCAGCCCGACCTGAACTGGGAGCACCCGGACGTCTTCGACGACTTCGAGAAAACGCTGCGGTTCTGGCTGGAGCGCGGCGTGGACGGTTTCCGCATCGACGTGGCGCACGGCATGGCCAAGCCGGCCGGCCTGCCCGACTCCCCCGACGTCGAGTCCAGGGTGCTCAGCCACACCGACGACGACCCGCGCTTCAATAACCCGAGCGTGCATGACATCCACCGCGACATCCGCAGGGTGGTCAACGACTATCCCGGGGCGGTGACCGTCGGCGAGGTCTGGGTCACCGACAACGTCCGCTGGGCCGAGTATCTGCGTCCCGACGAACTGCACCTGGGCTTCAATTTCCGGTTGACCAAGATCGACTTCGACGCCGCCGAGATTCGCGACGCGATCCAGAACTCGCTGGCCGCCACCGCCCTGCAGGACGCAGTCCCGACCTGGACGCTGTCCAACCACGACGTCGGCCGGGAGGTCACCCGCTACGGCGACGGCGAGGTCGGGCTGCGCCGCGCCCGCGCGATGGCCCTGGTGATGCTCGCCCTGCCGGGTGCGGTGTTCATCTACAACGGCGAGGAGCTGGGGCTGCCCGACGTGGACCTGCCCGACGAGGTGCTGCAGGACCCGACGTGGGAGCGCTCCGGCCACACCGAGCGCGGCCGGGACAGGTGCCGGGTGCCGATCCCCTGGTCGGGTCAGGAGCCGCCGTTCGGGTTCTCCTTCTCGTCCGAGACGTGGTTGCCGATGCCGGCGGAATGGGCGACGCTGACCGTCGAAAAGCAGAGCGGTGATCCCGACTCCACCTTGTCGTTTTTCCAGCGGGCGATCGAATTGCGAAAGCGCCGTGTGGAATTCGACGGCGTGGGCGTCGAATGGCTGGACGCGGCCGGCGATGCGGTGATCTTCCGGCGGCCCGGTGGGCTGGTCTGCGTGCTCAACAGCGGCGACTCGCCGGTGCCGCTGCCGGCGGGCGAGCTGATCCTGGCGAGCGCGCCGCTGCTGGAGGGCAAACTCCCGCCGGATGCCGCGGCCTGGCTGGCGTAGCCGGCCCGGCCGCCCCGCTGCAGCCACGGTGAGCATTTCCCGGCTGACTGCTCTATATGTGGTGGATGGCTTCCTACGAGTGGACAGTGATCGGCGCCGGCCCGGCGGGCATCGCCGCGGTGGGAAGGTTGCTGGATCACGGGGTCGCGGCCGAACGGATCGCCTGGGTCGATCCGGCCTTCGCTGCCGGAGACATCGGCCAGAAGTGGCGGTCGGTGTCGAGCAACACCCACGTCGCGCTCTTTCTCGAATACTTCAACGGCTCCAAGGCGTTTCGGTTCTCAGAAGCGCCACCGATGCCGCTCAAGGAGGTCGATCTCCAGGAGACCTGTGCGCTCGGCCTGCTCGCCGAACCCTTGGTGTGGGTCACCGAGCAGCTGCGTGAGCAGGTCGACGACTTCACCACGACCGCCACCGAGTTGTCTTTGCAGGACCGCCAGTGGCGGGTCCAGACCGAACAACGGGGGATCTTTTCCAGGAACGTGATCCTGGCCGTGGGCGCGGACCCCAAAAAACTTCGCCACGCCGATCTCGAGGAGATCGAAGTCCAGGTCGCCCTGGATCCCGAGAAGCTCGCCCAGGAGCCGCTCGAGGGGGCGACGGTCGCCGTGTTCGGCTCGTCACACACGTCGATGATCGTCCTGCCCAACCTGCTGCGCCATCCCGTCAAGCGGATCATCAATTTTTACCGGAGCCCGCTGAAATACGCTGTCTATCTTGACGATTGGATACTGTTCGACGACACGGGGCTGAAGGGCCGGGCGGCTGTTTGGGCGCGGGAGAACATCGACGGGGTGCTTCCGGACCGCCTGGAGAGGTGCTGGGTGTCCAGCCCGCAATTCGCGGAGAAACTGGCGCAATGCGACCGGGTCGTCTACACCGTCGGCTTCGAACGCAGGAAGTTGCCCGAGACCCCGCAATGGGGCCAGCTGGATTACCACCGGACCAACGGGATCCTTGCCCCCGGACTGTTCGGGGTTGGCATCGCGTTCCCCCAGTACGCCGAAGACCCCTACGGGTACGGGCAGTTTCGGGTGGGCCTGAAGAAATTCATGGACTATCTCGACGCCGTCCTGCCGCTGTGGCTGCTCTACGGCCCCTGATCTTCGCGGACGGTCCCGGCCCGCGGCGGCTTTAAACTCAGCCTGATCCGTTTGCGACGTCGCCCGCGACCGGGCGCGTCAGCCCAGCAGCAGCGCGGGATCGCCGCGGCGGCGATACACCGAACCGAACCGGGCGTCGAGGCGCAACCACGTCGGCAGTATCCGGACCCGGATCAATTCGTCGGCGCCCACCGCATCAGGCGACTGCGGCAGAAAACCCATCGCGGTCAGCGCGAACACGCAGCGCATCGGCAGCCCGACCTGAACGTCGGCCGAGCTGACCTGAATGACCTCCTGGTCGAGCAGCGACACCGGCGGCCCGTGAGAACTGCTGTGCTCCTTGGCAAGTTGGGCTCCGCGTTGCGCGAGGTCGAGCATCACCCGGGCCGGGATGTCCTCGAGGTGGGTGAAGCCGGATTCCGGCGGCAACGCACCCCGCCACGCCGAATCCATCGCGAAGCCCGGATCGACATGCCCCGAGTCGTCCATCGCGGACAGGCCACGCGCCAGCGCGTCGGCGCCCACCGACAGATCGGCGGGCCGCACCTCGCCGACCACTACCCGGCTCGCCAGCACGTCGAAACCCGTTGCGACCCAGGCGGTCAGCAGACCCGGCGACCGGGTCCGGAATCGGATGATCGCGGCGTCATCGAGTCGCAGGGCGCGGTCGACGAACGCGGCCAGATCCTTGCGGTGTGCGGCCCTGGCATCGGCACCCAGCCAAAGTCCGCGGTCGGCTACCTGATCCACCGTTGTAGATACTCCCGATGCTGTGGCGAGAGTCGCACCAGGCGCTCCTCCTCGATGTGGACGGCGGCCAGTTGTGTCTCGGCGATGACGGCGGGCTTCGACCCCGGGTCCGCGGAGACCGATCGCACCTCATAGCCCAGCGTGAAGTCGACGGCCCGCAGCCGCTTGGTCCACATCGTCACCTGCAGCGGTGAATCGATCAGCCGCAGCTGGCCTTTGTAGGTCACCTTGACCTCGGCGATGAGCAAACCGATGGTCATGATGTCCACCTCGAACGCTTCGCGCAGGAACTGGACGCGCGCCTCTTCGAGGATGGTGACCATGGTGGCGTGGTTGATGTGCTGATACATGTCGATGTCCGACCAGCGCACTGGCACGGGCGCGACGAAGCCGAAGCTCAACTTGATGATCCTCTTCCACTGGTGCGGGTCATGCGACGTATTTGTCGGGCGGCGACGGACAGCGTCGCGAGATCCTTGTTTCCGCTTTCCTGGATCTCGATGAGTGTTCGGCGGGCCCGCTCGACCCGGGAGGCACTCAGGTGTTCCCACTCGGCGATCTTCTCTTCACCACTTTCGTCCGGCTCGCCCACGGCGAGCACATCGAAGCACAGCGACCGCAACGAAGCATAGATGTCGTCACGAATCGCCAACCGCGCCAAGGAGTGCCAGCGGTCTCGCCGCGGCAGTTCGGATACCGCCGTCAACAGCCTGTCGGTGCCCAGCCGGTCCATGAGCGCGAAATAGGTGTCCGCGACCTCGGCGGCGTCGATGTCGTTGATGTCACCGATGTCGATGATGTCGAGCAGGCTGAAGCGGTAGAGGCCGGCGGCCACCATGTAGGCCAGGTCTTCCGGCGCGCCCTGCGAGGCGAATTCGGCGGCTTCGGACTCCACGATCGCCTTGTCGTCACCGCGCAGCCACTCCGACATGCGCGGCGTCAGCGCCTGGACCTTGGCGGCGAACCGGTTGATCTCGGCCCCGACCGCCAGCGGCTGCGGACGGTAGTTGAGCAGCCACCGCCCGGCACGGTCGATCAGCCGCCTGGTGTCCAGCGTGAGCCGATCCGACAGTGCGACCGGCAAATTCGCCGCGCGGATGCGCCGCCAGATCTCCCCCACGCCGAAGATCGCGTCGGTGGCGACGTAGGTGCGCACCGCGTCGACCGACCCGACGCCGACGTCTTCGGTGATCCGGAACGCGTAGCTGATCCCCGCGGCGTCCACCAGGTCGTTGATCAGCATGGTGGTGACGATCTCGCGGCGCAGCTGATGCGTGCGAATCTCCGCAGTGAACCGTTCCCGCAACGGCTTTGGGAAGTACAGCGGCAGCCGGGACGCGAAGACGTCCTGTTCGGTCAGCTCGGTTTGGAGCATCTCCTCCTTGAGGCCCAGCTTCACGTGCGCCATCAAGGTGCACAGCTCCGGTGAGGTGAGCCCGATGCCGGCCTCGGCGCGGCGCCCGATCTCCTTCTCCGTGGGCAGCGCTTCCAGCTCGCGGTGGATGCCGCGCTCGTCCACCAGGTACTGGATCAGCCTGGCGTGCACGGGAAGCAGGCTGGCCGCGTTGGCGCGGCTGGTGCCGATCAGGTCGTTCTGTTCCTCGTTGTCGGTGAGCACCAGCTGCGCGACCTCGTCGGTCATCGATTCCAGCAGCGGCTTGCGCTCTTCCGGCTTGACCTTGCCCGCGGTCACCAGGGCATCGATCAGGATCTTGATGTTGACCTCGTGGTCCGAGCAGTCCACGCCGGCCGAGTTGTCCATGGCATCGGTGTTGATCCGGCCACCCGCCAGATCGAACTCCACCCGGCCCAACGCCGTCACCCCGAGGTTGCCGCCTTCGCCGATCACTTTGGCGCGCACCTGGTTTCCGTTGACCCGCACCGGATCGTTGGCGCGATCGCCGACGTCGGCGTCGGACTCGGACTCCGCCTTGATGTAGGTACCGATCCCGCCGTTGAACAGCAGATCGACCGGCGCCTGCAGGATCGCCTTGATCAGATTGGGTGGTGTCATCTCGGTGACCCCATCCTCCGAGCCGTCGATGCCCAACGCCTCGCGAACCTGGGGGCTGACCGGAATCGCCTTCTGCTCACGGCTGTACACCCCGCCGCCCTCGCTGATCAACGACGTGTCGTAATCCTCCCAGCTGGAGCGCGGCAGGTCGAACATCCGCTGGCGTTCCTCCCAGGAAGCCGCGGCATCGGGATCGGGATCCAAGAAGATGTGCCGGTGGTCGAAGGCGGCGAGCAGCCGGATGTGCTTGCTCAGCAGCATGCCGTTGCCGAAGACGTCGCCGCTCATGTCGCCGATTCCCACCACGGTGAAATCCTGCGCCTGCGTGTCGATGTCCATCTCCCGGAAGTGCCGTTTGACGGCCTCCCACGCGCCCTTGGCGGTGATGCCCATGGCCTTGTGGTCGTAACCGACCGATCCACCGGACGCGAACGCGTCGCCCAACCAGAACCCGTAGGACTTGGCGACATCGTTGGCGATGTCGGAGAAGGTCGCGGTGCCCTTGTCGGCCGCGACCACCAGGTACGCGTCATCGCCGTCGCGCCGGATGACTTCGGGTGGCGGGTTCACCTTTCCGGTCGCATGGTCGACGTTGTCGGTGACGTCGAGCAGGCCGGAGATGAACAGCTGATAGCAGGCGACGCCCTCGGCGCGGTTGGCGTCGCGGTCGGCGGCGGCGTCGCCGGTGGGCAGCGGTGGCCGCTTGAGGACGAATCCGCCCTTGGCGCCGACGGGCACGATGACGGCGTTCTTGACCGCCTGCGCCTTGACCAGGCCCAGGATCTCGGTGCGGAAGTCGTCTCGACGGTCCGACCAGCGCAGGCCGCCGCGGGCCACCGGGCCGAACCGCAGGTGCACGCCCTCGACCCGGGGCGAGTAGACGAAGATCTCGTATTTCGGGCGGGGCAGCGGCAGCTCGTCGACCAGCTGGGCGTCCAGCTTGATCGCTAACACATTGCGCGCCCGGGCCGAACCTTCGCGTGTAACAAAGTAATTCGTGCGCAACGTGGCCTGCACCAGCGACGCGAAGGCACGCAGGATGCGGTCGGTGTCCAGGCTTACCAGCGCGTCGATGTCGGCGGCGACCGCCGCGGCGGCCGCCTGCGCATCGCGGGACGACGACGGCTCGGGGCTGGGGTCGAACAACGCCTCGAACAGCGCTACCAGCGATCGCGCGGTCGAGGGGTGCTCGTTGAGCACCGACTCGATGTAGGACTGGCTGTAGGGGAAGTTGGCCTGCCGCAGGTACTTTGCGTAGGCCCGCAATAAGACGACCTGCTGCCAGCGAAGGCCGGCACGCATCACCAGCTCGTTGAACCGGTCGATCTCGAGGCGGCCCTGCCAGATCGCGGTGACCGCGTCGGCGAACCGCTCGGCCATCGCGTCGCGCTCGGCTTGCGTCGAGGCCAGCCGGACGGTTGGGTGCGGTGAGATCTTGAACTGATAGATCCACACCGGCAGCCCGTCGGACCGCTCGACGGTGAACGGCCGCTCCTCGAGCACCACCACGCCCATGCTCTGCAGCATGGGCAGTAGCTGGCTCAGCGAGGCGGTGCGTCCGCCCAGGAACCAGGTGAGCTGGGCGGACCCGTCCTCGTTCTCGGTGAAGACCAGCTTGACCGAGTTGTCTTGCAGCGCATTGATGATGGCGATGTGATCGATCGCGTCGGCCGGGGTGACGGCCTGCTTGTAGACCTCGGAGAAGGCGGCCGCGTAGTACTCGGCGTCGGCATGGCCCACCGAACCTTCGGCGGCGGCGGTGATGAGCCGGTCGGCCCAGGTCCGCGCGGCTTCGCTCAGCAGCGCCTGGATGCGGATCCGGTTGTCTTCGGAGACGTCGACCGGCGTGGCGTCGGGGCCTTCGGACGGCAGCCGGACCATGAAATGCATGAGGGCCCAAGGTGATTCGCTGACCCGGGCGGTGAATTCCAGCCTGGTGCCGCCGAATTCATGCACCAGGATGTCCTCGATCTGCAGGCGCACCGCCGTGGTGTAGCGGTCACGCGGCAGATACACCAGGCAGGAAACGAAGTACTGCAGCCGGTCGGCACGCAGGAACAGCAACGCGTTTCGTTGCGGGCCCAGGTCCACCACCGCTTTGGCCATCGCCAGCAGCCGTTCGGCGCTCAGCGTGAACAGCTCCGAACGGGGAACGGTCTGGATGACGTCGAGCAGTAGCTGGCCCGGGTGGATCGGGTCGTTGTCGGCCATGGCCAGCGCCTCACGGACCCGGCGCGAAATCGTCGGGATCTCCAGGACGTCGGCGTTCATGGCGGCCACCGTGAACAACCCGACGAAGCGATGCTCGATCACGGCGCCATCGACGTATTCGCGGACCGCGATGGCATACGGGTAGGCGCCGTAGCGCAGGTAGCTGCCCACCACGGATTGCGCCAGGACCAGCAGCCGGTCCTCGTCGGTCAGCCGGGGGCGCGAGCCGGTGCGGGTCCGCAGGACGCCCAGGCCGGGTGACCCGTCGCCGGAGACCTGGCCGTCGTGCACGTGGCAGCGCTGGTAGCCGAGCAGGAGGAAGTTGCCGTTGCCCAGCCAGCGCAACAGCGCCGCGACGTCGTCGCGGTCGGGGGCCGAGAAGTGGCCGTCGGCATTGGTTTCCACCTGCGCGGCCAGGTCGTCCAGGGCGGCGATCAGGGTCGAGGCGTCGCTGGCGACCTGTTGCACGTCGGCGAGCACCTTGGGCAGCAGCCGCTCGACCTCGGTGAGCCCCTTGCTGTCGACCGACGGCAACAGCTGCACGTGGATCCACGCCTCACCCTCGTATTGCGATGCGCCCTCGGCTTTCGCCTGCACACGCAGCAGCTCGCCCTCCGGGCTGCGCAGCACGTCGAACACCGGCGTCATGATCGCCGTGTACGGGACGCCGAGCCGGTGCAGCAACACGGTGACCGAATCCATCAGCATGCCGCCGTGGTCGGTGACCACCTGCAGCGCGGGCCCGAACCCGGCGGGGTCGTCGGCCGGGTACACCGCGACGCGGCTTTCGCCGGCGGGCCGGTGCAGGCCGAGGCGATAGTGGGCGCTCAGCATGGCCGGGGTCACGATCGCCGCCGGCACGGTCAGGTCGATGGGCCTGGTTTCCGCGCCGCCCGACTCGTCGCTATGCGGACCGCGATAGCTCTCTACGTAGGCCCTCGAGATCCACTCGGGAATGTCTCGCTGCTGGGTGAAGGTCGTCCACGGCTCGAGATCGTGTCTGGCTTCGGGATCGATCGTCATGCCGATAGCTCCCAACTGGCGACGGTGGTCAGTGCGCTCGGTCGCCCCGCTGGGTGGCGGTGCGGGGCAGAGCTGACACTAGTCGCGCGTCAGCTTGCGGTGGGTCACTCTGTGCGGCCGTGCCGCATCGGCGCCGAGGCGTTCGATCTTGTTCTCCTCGTATGCCCCGAAGTTGCCCTCGAACCAGAACCACTTGGCCTCGTTGTCGTCGTCGCCCTCCCAGGCCAGGATGTGTGTGCAGGTGCGGTCCAGGAACCACCGGTCGTGCGAGATCACCACGGCGCAGCCGGGGAACTGCTCGAGGGCGTTCTCCAGCGAGCTCAGGGTTTCGACGTCGAGGTCGTTGGTGGGCTCGTCGAGCAGGATCAGGTTCCCGCCCTGCTTGAGCGTCAGCGCCAGGTTGAGCCGGTTGCGCTCGCCACCGGAGAGCACCCCCGCCGGCTTCTGCTGATCCGGTCCCTTGAATCCGAACGCCGACACGTAGGCCCGCGACGGCACCTCGGTCTGGCCGACCACGATGTGGTCCAGCCCGTCGGAGACGACTTCCCACACGTTCTTTTTGGGATCGATTCCGGCGCGGGTCTGGTCGACGTAGCTGAGCTTGACGGTCTCGCCGACCTTGACCGTGCCGCTGTCCGGCTGCTCGAGGCCGACGATGGTCTTGAACAACGTGGTCTTCCCGACCCCGTTCGGGCCGATGACGCCGACGATGCCGTTGCGCGGCAGGGTGAAGGACAGGTCCTTGATGAGGGTGCGGCCGTCGTAGCCCTTGTCGAGGTGGTCGACCTCGACCACCACGTTGCCCAGCCGCGGACCGACCGGGATCTGGATCTCCTCGAAGTCGAGCTTGCGCGTCTTCTCGGCCTCGGCGGCCATCTCCTCGTAGCGCTGCAGCCGGGCCTTGCTCTTGGCCTGGCGCGCCTTGGCCCCGGAGCGCACCCACGCCAGCTCCTCGGCCAACCGCTTTTGCAGCTTGGCGTCCTTGCGGCCCTGCACGGCGATCCGCTCGGCCTTCTTCTCCAGGTAGGTGGAGTAGTTGCCCTCGTAGGGGTAGGCGCGGCCGCGGTCGAGTTCGAGGATCCATTCGGCGACGTTGTCCAGGAAGTACCGGTCGTGGGTCACCGCCAGGATCGCCCCCGCGTAGGACGCGAGGTGCTGCTCGAGCCACTGCACGCTTTCGGCGTCCAGGTGGTTGGTCGGCTCGTCGAGAAGCAGCAGGTCGGGCTTGGACAGCAGCAGCTTGCACAGCGCGACGCGGCGCCGCTCGCCACCGGACAGGTTGGTCACCGGCTCGTCCGGCGGCGGGCAGCGCAGCGCGTCCATGGCCTGCTCCAGCTGCGAGTCGAGGTCCCACGCGTCGGCGTGGTCGAGCTCCTCCTGCAGCCGGCCCATCTCTTCCATCAACTCATCGGAGTAGTCGGTGGCCATCAGCTCGGCGACCTCGTTGAAACGGTCGAGCTTGACCTTGATCTCGCCCAGGCCTTCTTCGACGTTGCCGCGGACGGTCTTGTCCTCGTTCAGCGGCGGCTCCTGCAGCAGGATGCCGACGGTTGCGTCGTTGGCCAGGAAGGCGTCGCCGTTGTTCGGCTTGTCCAGGCCCGCCATGATCCGCAAGACGCTCGACTTGCCGGCGCCGTTGGGCCCGACGACACCGATCTTGGCGCCTGGATAGAAGCTCAGTGTGACGTCGTCCAGGATCACCTTGTCGCCGTGCGCCTTGCGGACCTTTTTCATCGTGTAGATGAACTCAGCCATGCCGCGGTTGTGCCTTTCTGGTTGCGAAGTGATCTCGCGGACCATCCTAGGCATCGTCCGGCGGCGCGACCGCCGCCGCTAAGCGGTCAGCGGCAGCGGACCGGTGTCGGCGGACTCGGTGTCCTCGGTGCCGGCGTCCTCACCAGCGGCGTCGGACGCATCCGCAGGCGGTGCGGCGGCCTCGGTGGCGGTCGGACCGGTGTAGCCCGGGCGCTCGATGCGCACAATCGCGCGGGACACATCGGGCCCGACCGCGGTCGCGCGCATCTCCAGCGACGACCGACGGTTGCCGTCACGGTCCTCGTACTCGCTGGTGTACACGTGGCCCACCACGATCACCGGCGCACCCTTGCCCAACGCGGCACCCACGCCGGTGACCAACTTGCCCCAGCAGTTGACGTTGATGAAGAGCGAGTTGCCGGGCTCCCAGCCGCCGTCGGCGGTGCGCCGCCGGGAATTGCTGGCGACGCGAAACTTGATGACCTCCTGGTTGCCGACCTGACGGCGTTCGGGGTTGTTGACGATGTGACCGACGACGGTGAGCGACGTTTCGAACATGGGCTGATCCCTTCTCGTTTGCATTGGCTATGGCTGCCAGTAGGCGCGGCGCCACCGACGAACGCCGCCGGAACGACCCGGAGACGGGCCGCCGCTGTGGAAGAAACCGGGACTGTGGATCAGTCGGGATCGGCCGGGCCGGACCGCTGGGCCCGCTCGCCCCGCGCCAGTTGGGCCAGCATCGCGTTGTAGGCCATCAGCTCGGCGTCGTCGTCGCGTTCGGCGGCCCGGTCCAACCGCTTGGCGGTGCGACGATCACTGCGCGCCCACTGAATGAGCAGCGCGAGCATCACGATCACCAGGGGAAACTCCCCCGCCGCCCAGGCGATGCCCCCACCCAGCCGCTGATCGCCCAGCAGGTCGGTGTGCCAGCTCAGATCGAGCGAGCGGTAGTAGTCGGCGCCGAGGACCTTCTTGGTGCCCATCAGCACCACCCCGAAGAAGGCGTGCAGCGGCAGGGAGGCGAAGACCACCGCCACCTTGGCCAGCGGCGGGATCGGTCGCGGCGTCGGGTCCACCCCGATCACCACCCAGTAGAACAGGTAGCCGCTCACCAGGAAGTGCACGTTCATCGCCAGGTGCCCGGCGTGGCTGCTCGCGGTGACGTCGAAGAGGTTCGACAGGTACAGCCCGTAAAACCCGGCGACGAACAGCACGGTGGCCACCACGGGATTGGTGAGGAACCGGGAGAAGCGGCTGTGCAGCGCGGCCAGCAGCCATTCCCGCATGCCAGGCGGATCGTCACGGCCGGCGGCGGGCAGCGCCCGCAACGCCAGGGTGACCGGCGCGCCGAGCACCAGCAGGATCGGGATCAGCATCGACAGGCACATGTGGACCACCATGTGCATGCTGAACATCGCCGGCATGTAGCGGCCGACGCCTGACGACGTCGCGAACAGCAACACCGCGCAACCGAGCAGCCAGGAAAAGGTCCGGCCCGGCGGCCACTTGTCGCCGCGGCGGCGCAGCCGCAACAGCGCGGCCACGTAGAGTGCGGCGAAGACGACTGCCGCCGAACCGAAGATCAGGTCGAAGCGCCAGTCGAACAGGATGCGCGCCACGGTGGGCGGTCCGTCGAAGTCGTAGCCGATCTCGGCTTCGGGGATCGACGGCAACCGGGCCGGGGGTGGCGGCGGCGGGGTGCGGCCCAGCCCGACGGCGATGCCGAAGGTCAGGCCGAAAATGGCGGCCTCGATCAACGTCAGCCGCAGCAGCGCGCCACGCCCGTGGCTCGGATCCGCTTGCAGCGCAGCCACACTCACGCGTCGCTGACGCCACCCCAGCACCCCCAGGAAGCACAGCGCGATGAACTTCGCGGTGACCAACCGCCCATAGTCGGTGCTCAGCAGGTCCGAGGGCTGCACGCGGACCAGCGCGTTGACCAGACCGCTCACCGCCATCGCCACCCAACACCACAACGCGATCATCGAGAAACGCCTGGCGGCCAGCCCGAGGTGACCACCGCCCCGCAGGGCATGCGCAAGCAGGGCGAGCAGGCCACCGGCCCACAGGCTGGCGGCGACCAGGTGGATCAGCAGGCCGTTGGTGGCCAGGTCGTGCGAACCCCCGGCGGACGAATGACCGGTCAGGCCAAGGGGAATCAGCGTCGCCACCGACGCGGCGACCAGCACCGGCGTCCACGACCAGCGCAGCACCGAGAGGCTCGCCACCGTGATCACCGCGGCCAGGATCGCGGTCCAGCGCCAGGCCGAGGCGTTGGTGATCAGGCCCGCCAGCGACCACATCCGCGCCGCGGGAATGTCGGCGACGGCATGGCCGGACACATCGGAGATGGTCAACGGGACCAGCAGGGCGGCGCATACCGCCCACACCCCCGACGCCACCGTCCCCAGCCGCAGCGCCCGGTAGCCGTCGGCGTCGAGGACGCCGTTCCGCTGCGGCGGTACCAGGAACGCGGCGAACAGGAACGAGCCGACCGCGAGCACCGCGCCGATCTCGCCCGCCGCCCGCACGAACGGCAACCCCAGCGTGGTCACCGGACCCGGGTCGGGCAGGCCCGTCACCGTCAGCGAGCTGGCCAGCGAGAGGGCCCCGATGCCGGCGGCGGTGCAGCCCGCCAGCACGGCCACCCCGGCCAGCACCGGCCACACCAGCGTGCGGCGCTGGGCGAAGGCCTCGGTCGAGGCCCTGCCAGCCAGCGGGGCGACGGTCATACGTCCAGGGTATGGGGCGGCCCCGACCGGCTACCGAGGCTGGCTGGCCAGAAGGTCCTGGCGGGCCTTGGCCTCGCGGGCCACGAACTGATCGCGCGCGATCCGCCCGGCGTAGTCGAGGTCGTGCAGGATGGCGCGCAGCTCATGCAGGAAGGCACGACGCCTTTCGGCCAGGTCGGGCGCGGCCGCGATCAGGTCCTGATCCTCGACGACCTGGCGCGCGGTGGCGAACAGCAGCGTCGAGACCGATTCGCTGCTGCGGATCCGGGTCTGCGCCACGTACTGTCGCCCGACGCCCAACGCCAAGTCGGTCAGTTCCTTGTGCCCGATGTCCGCAGGCGCGTCCCGCAACACATCGGCGACGATCTCGTAGGCCTCGAAGAACACCCGCAACATCGCGTCCGCCATCAACGGACGCTTGGCGAACAACAGCGCGTCGATCTCGTCGCCCCCGGCCGCGACGTGGGCTTCCCAATTGTCGTGCCAGGCCATCTCTTCGGCGATGTTGTCCCGGAACGTCGCCGAGTCGGCGAAATAGAAGTCGAACTTCAGTAGATCGCGCAGCCGCATCGCCTGGGCCCAGAACGCGGCCATGCGGTCGCCGTCGGCGTGGCGGGCGTGCGCCAGGGCGAGCTCGACGATCGAGGTCTCTAAAAAGGCGTGGATCACCGAGTTGCGGTAGAAGGCCGCGGCGTGCTGTTCTTCGGGCGCGATGCGCCACACCGGTTCCCGGCCGCCGTCGACCCGGGTGATGGGGTGTCCGTTGGACAGCGCGTCGACCGCCGCGCGTACCCCGTCTTGCGTGCGCAGCCGCAACGCGCTGGTGGACATCGGATTGTGTTTGCGTTCCAGGTAATCCAGCGAATCCTGCAGGGTGTGGTGCAACTGGCCGAGGGTCAGCGCCGCCCCGCGCGTGGTCAGCAGCAGCGCGCATACCAGACCCGTCGCCGTCACCGGCGTCGCCTGCAGTATCCGCCAGGCGACCTCGAATGACATCTTCTGCAGCGCAAGGCGTTTGGCGTCCGGATCCTGGGCCAGCGGGCCGTGCGGCGCGCCCAGGTAGTGGCGCATCGACACGGCTTCCGGGAAACGGACGTAGATCTTGCCGTAGTTGCGTTCACCCTGCGCCCGGATGAAGTTGTACAGCCAGCCCACACCTTCGGGTGTCTTCTCGCCGCCGCGGGCGTAGGCGGCGTACTCCGCGGTCTCGTGCAGCTGGTCGAAGCTGATCGAGACCGGTTGCAGCAGAATGTCTTCGCTGCGGCCATCGAGGTAGGCGTCGGCGACATAGGCCAGCAACCCCAGCTTGGGCGGCAACATCTTGCCGGTGCGCGAGCGGGTGCCCTCGATGGACCAGCTCAGGTTGAACCGCTTTTCGACGATGTAGCCGACGTATTCGCGCAGCACGTACTTGTAGAGCTGGTCGTTACCGATGTTGCGGCGGATGAAGATGACCCCGGAACGTCGCAGCAGCGGGCCCATGGCACCGAACGACAAGTTGATACCGGCGAACACGTGCACCGGCGGTAATCGGTTGTCCTGCATGGCGACCGGCACCACCGCGCCGTCGATGTAGGACCGGTGCGAAAACAACAACACCGCCGGGTGGGCTTCCAGGCCGACCCGCATCGCCGCGACCTGATACTCGTCGTAGTCGATCTCGGGGTCGAACCCGCGGCTGATCATCCTGCCGAGAACCCCGACGAGGTCGACCGATGCCCGGCTCCAGCCGGTAGCGAGTTCGTCGAGCATCTTTCCGGCTTCCTCGACGGTGGCGCCGGGAATCTTCGCCAGGCCGCCGCGAAACCGGTTGGAGGCCAGGATTTCCGGTTTCACCAGCCGCGGCGACTTGTACTGCGGTCCGAGTATCCGGTACTCGACGCGTTCCATCGCCAAGATGGCACGGCGGATCACGAATTGGGCGAAGTCGTACCGGTCGTCTCCGACAGTGGTGTCGCGCCATTGGCGGCGCAGCTCGGCGACCGTCGCGGCTTCGCCGGCCACCACCCGTGCCCGCTGGGGCGCGGTGCGCACGATCCGTTCTTGCTGGCGCTGGCTGGGGTGATAGGGATCCCGGCCGGGCAGCAGACCGGCCAGCTTGGCGACCCGACCGCGATCCGGCTCCGGCAGCCAGAACACCCGCACCGGCACGATGCAACGGTCTTCCCTGGATTCGAGCTGTTCGGCCAGCGCCGTCATCACGTCCGGTGGGGCATCGAGCGCCGGCAGCTTGACCAGGTCGAAATTCGCGCCCGGGTGCCCGGCGCGTTGCTGCTCCATCCACGCCGTCACCAGATCCATCTCGACCAGCGAGGTCATTGACGCCAATATCAGCGAGTCAGTCCCGGCAAGGATGGCGCTGGTATCCGCGGCCGGTTCGGTCACGGATGCCCTCGGTGCGGCGATTCCGGTGACTCGGCGTTGCCGGGCGCCGCCTTGGTCGCGGGCCGTTGCGCCTCGCCGTCTTTGAGGGCGGCCTCGGATTCATGCGGAGTCGCCTTGGGTGCCTTGGCTTTCGACGCGGCCTTCTTCGCCGGCGCCTTCTTTGCGGGTGCTTTCTTGGCGGGTGCCTTCTTGGCCGGCGCCTTCTTGACGGGTGCCTTCTTGGCAGGTGCCTTCTTCGCCGGCGCGTTCTCGGCGGGTGCCTTCTTGGCGGGTGCCTTCCTCGCGGGTGCCTTGGCGGTCCGGCTCTGTGCCTTCTCGGCCGCCTTCTTCTCTGCGTACAGGTCGACCTCGGGCAGTTCGTCGACGGGCCAGTTGGCGAGCGTATCCAGGTAGAGCTGGCGCACTTCGGCGATGCGGGCCGGCAGCGTGTCAAGCGTCCAGTCCTGCACCGAGATCGGCGGGAAGACCGCGACGTCGACGGTGCCCGGGTTGATGACGGTCGAGTTCCGGGCGGCGACCAGCTCGGCGTTGCGAATCACGATCGGAACGATCGGGATGCCGGCGGCCATCGCGAGACGAAATGGACCCTTTTTGAAGGGGCCGACCTCGTTGGTGTCCAGCCGGGTGCCCTCCGGCGCCATCACAATGGAAAGTCCGTTCTTGGCCCGCTCCTCGACAATGCGCATCGTCTCCAGCGCGGAGGCCGAATCGTCTCGGTCGATGAAAACCCCGTCCAACGCTTTGCCGAGCAGGGCCATGATCGGATTCTTCTGTAGTTCCTTCTTGGCCACGGCAACCCAGTTGTCGTTGACCAGCGCACCCGCGATCACCGGATCCACCTGATTGCGGTGGTTGTAGATGAAAACGGCCGGACGTTGCGCGGTCAGATTCTCTCTCCCGACGACATTGAGGTGCACTCCCGTGGTCGCCAGCACGGTTTGGGAAAAAATGGAAGTAAAGAAATTGGCGCCCCGCCGCCGGCTACCGGTCAGTACGCCCATTGCCACTGCGCCCGCGCCGACGGGGACAATCGAGCCCAGTCCGGCAAGGGTACGCACCTGCCGGCGCAGACCCACCGGACCTCGGCTGCTGAATCTCAGGATGGGCCAACCGCGGCGCTTGGCCACCGCCGCCATTTTCCCTTCGGGATTCGTCGGCCGGGGATTGCCGACCAGATACATCAGGGCGACGTCCTCGTCACCGTCGGCGTAGAAGTAACTGTCCTTGAGATCGATGCCGTGCTCGGCGGCAAAGCGTTGTACCGCAGCGGCTTTGCCGGGACCCCAGAGGATCGGCTTCTGGACGGACCCGGTGAGCAAGCCGTCCTCGGTGGTCTCGAACTTGTTGGTGAGCATGTTGGGGATGCCGAGGAACCGCGCGACGGGATTGACCTGGATGGTCAGCGCCGACGAACTGAGCACCACGGTGTGGCCGCGGGCCATGTGGGCGCGGACCAGCTCACGCATCTCCGGGTAGATCCGGGATTCGATGCGCTGGACGAACATTCGCTCGCCGATCTCTTCCAGGTCGTCGAGCAGTCGCCCGGTGAGCGCCTTGGCGGCCTTGCCGATGAGGTCCTCGAACTCGATACGACCGAGGGTGTGGCTCAAGCCGGCCTGCACCATACCGAGCAGTTCACTCACTCCCATGTCGCGGCGCAGCAGCCGCTCCTGGGTCAGGATGACCGCGGTGAATCCGGCGACCAGCGTGCCGTCCAAGTCGAAGAACGCGCCGATCTTCGGTCCTTCGGGGCTGGCCATGATCTCGGCCACCGAGCCGGGCAGCCGCAGGTCCGCTCCGGCCGTTTCGTCCTTGTCCCCCTGCTGCTTTGAGTTGCTCATGAGCCGGCCACCGATCGAGTGGACACCGCCGACTCGGTGAACGAGGCGGGCACCGCCTGCGGTGGCGGGTCGCCTCCCAGCGCCAGGATCTCGTCGAAACCCTCCAGCAGGCATTGGGCGAACAACGCCTCGTTTCGCACCGCGGCCCGGTCGTAGCGCACGGTGATGGTGCACCACCCGCCCCGCGAGATCAGCACCACCATCATCGCCACCCCGGGCAGCGGACCGATACCGTACTGCCGCAACACTTTTGCTCCGGCGATGTAGGTGTCGCCGGGATAGACCGGGACGTTGCTGGCCTGCACGTCGGAGCCGATCACCGACCCGGTGATGCCTTCGAGCACCGCGGTCGGCAGGACGCTGAGCACCGGCGCCAGCGAGCCGATGATGTTCATGGCGGGCTCGTCGCGGCGCTGCGTCATCTGGGCGCGAATCTTTTTCATCCGGGAGACGGGGTCCACGGTGCCGATCGGCGCCGCCAGGTTGACGCCCGTGAACCGGTTACCGCCGGCCGTATCCGCTTCGGCCCGCAGGTTGACCGGCACCGCCATCGGCAGCGTGCTGATCGGCACGCCGAACGCCTCGTGGTAGCGGCGCAGGGCACCGCACAACCCGGCAAGGTAGGCATCGTTGATCGACCCGCCGCCGGCTTTCGCGGCCTTGTGCAGGTCCGCGAGCGGGATGTCGATCGCCTCGCTGCGGGTGGCCAGGCTGCGCCGCCGCAGCAGCGGCGACGGCTCGGCGGCCCGGTTGAGCACCCGCATGCCCGACATGGCGTACCCGACGATCCCCGAGACGGTCGCCGTCGGTTCCAGGACCGCCCGCCCGGCCGCCGACACCGCCCCGGACAGCGCGCTCATGACGCCGCCGACCACGGCGAACGGCAGGTGGTTAATGCCCTGGCGCATCAGGTCATTGGACGTCAGGTCCTGCGGCACGGGCAGCGGCAGCGTCGGCTTGGCCGGCGGATCGCGCTCGAGGTCATAGATTTCGGCGAACATCTGCACACCGCCCACGCCGTCGGTGACGGCGTGGCTGACATGCAGCAGCGTTGCGGCCTTGCCGTCGGCCAGGCCCTCGACGAGGGTGGCCGTCCACAACGGTCGCGAAATGTCCATCGGCGACTGCAGGATGAGGTCGGCCAGATCGAATACCTCACGCAGCGTGCCCGGTTCGGAAACACGCACCCGGCGCACGTGAAAATCCAGGTTGAAGTCGGGATCGACCACCCAGCGCGGCGACGCCGTCGGCAGGGTCGGCACGACGACCTTTTGGCGCAACCGCAGCACCCGTCGGGACGCGCTTTCGAATCGGTTCCGGAACTGTTCCCATTCCGGCGTGGTGTCCAGCAGCTCCAAGGCCATGATCCCGGACCGGGTGCGGGGGTTTGCCTCTCCCCTGTGCAGTAGGTAGTCGACCGGCCCGAGTTCGTCGGACAACTTGATCGCCTCGACGGATTCAGTCATGGTCATCAGCTCGACGCGCCAACGTTGTCACCGTCGCTCAAGCCTCCTGCCTTTAGGACCACCGACCCGAATGGTCTACCCAACGCTAGTCGGGTTACCACGCTGGTGAAAGGAGCGGCGAGCACCGGGCCGCCGATTCAGCTGGCCTCCGGCCGACCCTCAGCTGGCCGAAGTGGCCGACAGCGGCAGCGAATCCAGCAGGGAGCTGACGCGCCGTCCGTACACGACACCGAGGAAATCGGCGACGGCGTCAGCGGCCAGCCGCGATCGGACCGTCGGCGTGATGTCGAAAGCGTGGTGGGCGTTGCCGAGTTCGGCGTGCGCCACCGTGGCAGCCCCGGCCGCGCGCAACGCCGCGCAGAAAGCGCGAGCCTGGCCGCTGGGCACCAACTCGTCCTTCTGGCCGTGCAACACGAAGAAGGGCGGCGCGTCGGCGTGCACGTAGGAGACGGGTGATGCCGCCGTGAAGCGCTCGGGCGCCTCGGCGTAGCGGGCCTTCATCACGAACTGTTCGAGGAACGGCAGCATCAGTGGGTGCATGTTGTCGAAGTCGGTGAAGTCGTAGACGCCGTAGTAGGGCGCTACCGCTTGCACGCTGGTGTCGGCCTCTTCGAAACCGGGCTGGAAGGCGGGGTCGTTCGGCGTCAGCGCCGCGAGGGAGGCCAGGTGCCCGCCCGCCGAGCCGCCGGTGATCGCGATGAAATCGGGGTCGCCGCCGTAGTCGGCGATGTTCTCCCGGACCCACGCGATCGCCCTTTTGACGTCGATGAGGTGTGCGGGGAAGGTGGCGCGCGGGCTCTTGCTGTAGTCGATCGAGACGCAGATCCAGCCGAGTTGGACCATTCGGCTCATCAGCGTGTAGGCCTGCGGACGCCGGCCGTTGAGCGCCCATGCCCCGCCCGGCACCTGGATCAGCACGGGTGCGCGGCAGCCTGGCGCCAAGTCGTCGCGCCGCCAGATGTCCAGCAGGTTGTCGCGCGGGCTCGGACCGTAGGAGATGTCGGACGTCTGCGACGCATACCGGCGGTGCGGCCCGGGCCTGCCGAGCAGTCGACCGCGCGGGGCGCACAACGCGCCGACGGCGGCGGGATGACATACCTGTTCGCGAAACTCGGGGCCGAAGGACTCGTCGAGCGCGGCGGTGAGGGTTCGATCAGCCCGCTGGGCGGCCAGCGTCGTGCCTACCCGGCCGACGGACGGATGCGAGACGCGGGACAGCGCGTGGCCGGTCACCACGTGCGGAGGAAACTCCGTCAAAAGCCAGCCGGCGAAGCAGCCCAGCGCGAACGGCCCACCGCGCAGCACCAGGTTACCGAGTTGGTAGACATCCCGGGCTTCGGCTGCCAGCCGTGCCACCTGGGCCCCCGCCCACGAACAGGGCGAGGTCTGCTTGCTGGCCACGCTCATTGCAACGTCACCTCTGGAACGTTATGCACACGCCTCGTTGCGGTTAACGGCCCATGACCGGCCGATGTTGTCCGTGTGTCGAGGGTCCCAACGATAACCGATAAACGCGGCGCGGTAAGGGTTTTCGCGCGCGTGGCGGCGGGGAATCGGGTCGGCAGGTGCGGTTGGATAGACTGACCTGCACATTGCCTCCGTAGCTCAGGTGGATAGAGCAAGGGCCTTCTAATCCCTAGGTCGCACGTTCGAGTCGTGCCGGGGGCACCGAGATTCGTGTGTGACTTCGGTTATTGCCCGCCGCGGCGCCGCAGGTCCACCGACGGCTGGGTCCGCGCGCCGCCCGGTCGGTGGGGCGACGATGTCCAGTCGCAGACCGGGCGCCTACCGGCTGGGAAATCAGTCCTGCTGACTACCTAACCGATTGGCGGCGGGCCGGCAAGTGAGACACCGAACGCCCCACCGACGGTGATCGATCACCTAAATCAACTGGTCGTGGTGCTAGACCTCGATCGTCTGACTGACGTAGTTCTCCCACGTGGCCATTTGGGCCGCGTCGACGAGGAGGCTTTGGAAGTCCGGGTCAGCATTGAGGCTCTGCTGGACCTGGCCATATGTGGCCCAGTCCTGGGTAGTCGACATCAAGCCGATGGCGTTGGTGCCCTGACCTCCGATCATGTTGACCAGCGCGGTGACGTTCTCCGCGCCATGTTTGCGGGCAAGCCCGGTCGCTCGCTTCAGCTGCTTCTGAATGTCGTCCCAGGAGACCCCAGGGTTCGGATGGACGATCGTAGTAGCGACGATGGCCATGGCTGGACCTTTCGCTAGATGGGAAGAGAACGTTAATAGTCTCCGGCGCGTCGAAGTGAGCCGTCTAGAGTAGGCGGCTACTCCATTTCCGCGGGTGCGCGCAGGTTGCACCCTCACCCGGGGTTTCAACCGGCCGCGGCTGGGAACAGTGATTGATATTGGCAAACGCGGATAGCTGACCACAAGAGTCGGCCATTTGCATCGTTGAGCAGGGAAATTATCGAGGATGTTGGCTAGGGTCAATAAGAGTTCAGCAAGCATATTCAGGCAAAAACAACAGCTTATGGCTGCTTGCTTGAATCCGAATCATAAATACATTCAAGAATGTCCTGAATGCAATTCCATACACGAAACGCAGAACCAGGATGAGGAGTATTGCGCTGGTTGCAAACGCAACGGCGCAATGCCGGCAATGGCGGAGAAATAACTCGGCCGGACCTCAGGCCAGGTCCGTTGGGCGGTCGGCACGCTCCCCGACTGTCGAGGAAGCTCTCCGAATCATCGCGAGGATTGCGGACATCGCCGCTGATCGTTTGCAGCGTGAGAAACATTGCGGCATAGACCAATCGGTGAGCGCTTAAGCCGTCGGCCAAGAATTGCCTGGGGCACGCGAGTTTGCCGGCCGGCACGCCGGTCCGGGCATATGTCCCGCGTTAGCTGGGCCCTGATCGGACCGTGCCTTTCCGGCCCCGATATGTCAGCATTGGTGCGTGAACGCACGCCGATCAGCGCGTGTACTGGCCGCCACGGTGCTGACGGCTTGCTCGTCGCCGTTGTGTCCGCCGATCTCCGCGTCCGCCTCGCCCTGTCCGGACATCGAGGTCACGTTCGCCCGCGGCACCGCCGAGCCACCCGGTGTCGGCGGGGTCGGACAGGCGTTCATGGACTCGCTGCGCTCCCAGGTCCGGGGCCGGTCGCTCGGGGTGTATCCCGTCAACTACCCCGCGGATGGGGATTTCGCACCGTCGGCGTCGGCGGGCGCCGGCGACGCGCACGCCCACGTTCAGTCCATGGTGGCGAACTGTCCTAACACCAAACTGGTGCTCGGAGGCTATTCGCAGGGCGCGATGGTGATAGATCTGATCACCATCGCCCAGGCGCCGATCGCGGGCTTGATCCCTCAGATATTGACGGCCGACGAGGCCGACCATGTTGCCGCCCTGGCCCTCTTCGGAAATCCGTCGGCCAGGTATCTGGGGGCGCCGGTGAGCGTGGTCAGCCCGTGGTACGGGGCGAAGGCCATTGACTTGTGCGCGCCCGGCGATCCGGTATGCACTCCGGGCGGCCCGCTGGCACTGCCGTCACACGACGAGTTGTTCTCGGCGGCGGATCTGTCCTACCAAGGATCCGGAATGCCAACCCAGGCAGCCACTTTCGTGGCCGGAAAGCTCTGAGGTCGCCCAACTGGTCACCATGGTGACCGGCGCGTGCCGCACGGTCGCGAGCGACTTGCCGGACGTGAGAGCTGCGCTAATGGTGGCGCTCGTTGGTCTTTGCCGAGGCGCATCTCCAACCGGCGGGCGCTGGCAACGAAATCCGTTGCGCCCCAGGTGCTATCGAGGCTACGACGTGGGCGCATACTGCCACACCGCCTCGTGATGTCCGGGCGACGCCGGGTCGCACGACCAGGTGAGGCCGGCGGCGTCATGCGTGGTGACATTCGGAACCGGACAGGGCCGGCCGGCCAGCGGTCGATCGAGGCTGGCAACACCGACCCCCAGGCCGATCAATCCGGCCGTCGCGACGGAGACCAGCATCAGCCGCACGTACCCGAGTCGGCGATCGCGCGTCCTCGCGTACGCCCGGTAGGCAGGCGCCCTGTAGCGCATGGTCCTGGAGCTCGCGGTCCGCATGAGGTGCTCCTTGCGTCGATGCCGATGGGGATTGCTCGTTCGAGCTGACATGAGCTTGGGCGCCGGCGCTTGGCGGATCCTCTACGCATCCTTGGCCGCGGAGTGCGCGTGGCGAGTCCAGCCGGTCAACCGCCGCCGGGCTCGATCATTGGTCGCGATCGCCGAAAGCGATAGCGCATGCGCTATCGGATTCGGGAATCACCTTATGGTCACCGGATGGTGCCTCCGGGGCCGAAGTGACCGCCGGGACGCAGATGAATTGGTGGGGGCACCCCGACGCAAGCCGCACGAAGCAAGATCTAATTACTTTTGCGATTGGCGCGCTGGCGCAGGTCACGGCGCATTTTGGCGATCGCGTTGATGGCCACGAACCCGCACGCGCAACCGCGGCAAATGGCAATCGGGTGAGGGTCCCATAGCGTCCGCGGACCCACAAAACTCGAAGTCGCTGTCAAAAGTTTGCGCTTTAATCGAACTGGGAACAGCGTGTCAAAACGAGCAGATGGCGCTTACGGGGAGATCATTACTTACAGCGTCTTCTCTTCGAGGGGTTGGCGAAATATGGCGTCGAATGACTGGCAGCCGGTAGTGCGCGTCGGGGAGCCGAGGTTCATAGCCGGCGTTGGCAATCGAATCAAAGTCGAAGTCAAAACTCGGGGTTGGCTAAGCCGCGACTGGCGCTGTTACTTCGGAACGCAAGTCTCGCAGCAACAACTTGATGCCCGGTATTCCTCCTATCCTTGCTGGGATGAAATCCAGCGGATCGAGGGTTCGTGCGCCGAGCACGATGCCGAGCGATACATCGAAATGATCGATGCCGCAATACATTACGCCAACACCAAGTTGCGTAGTGATGCGCTGCCGGTGGCCGTTATGCGCGGAGCGCGCACGGAACGGCGCGGGTGTGCGGTGCGGGAGCGCCAAGCCGAACTCGATGAGCTGGCGAAGAAGTTAGCGAAACCCGAGCTGTAACGCGGCCCGAGCAACGTCCGTGGCGCGGCAAGGGCGGCGCCCAGCTCCGACATCCGGCCCGTGAGCGGGCGCCCACCCCTTGTTTCACCAGGTCGACCCGGGCGTTCGACCGGCGCGGGCGAAAAGCAGCAGATAATGTTTTGATAAACACAGCATTGCTTGTAGATTCCGATATCCGTTGCGGGCCCCGCAAACGTTTCCGCCTTTGCGCCAGCGGTCGAATGCCCGCCTTTTCCTACCGGTTCTCGATATTCACGCTCGCACCGGCCGACTCGGGGTGCGGGGCGCGAAGTAGTCTTACCTCGCCCAAGACGCTGCCGCCGTTAAACCGGTGTGCCCAGGCGGATCCGCCACCAAGACCCGAAGCCGGAGGTGCCCGATGGCCCAGTCCGAACCGATCCTGTTCAACGTCACCAACCGGGTCGCGCTCATCACCGTCAACGATCCCGATCGGCGCAACGCGATCACCGCCGAGTCGTCGGGCCTGCTGCGAGAGGCGGTCGAGCGGGCCGAAGCCGATCCCGAGGTGCATGCCGTGGTGGTCACCGGGGCCGGCAAGGCGTTCTGCGCGGGCGCGGACCTCAGCGCCCTGGGCGCGGCGGGCGGCGGCGCCGCCGAGGCGGGCCTGCAGCAGCTTTACGACGGCTTCATGGCCGTCGGCGGTTGCCGGCTGCCCACCATTGCCGCCGTCAACGGCGCCGCGGTGGGCGCGGGTCTCAATCTGGCCCTGGCCGCCGACGTGCGCATCGCCGGACCCGCCGCGGTGTTCGACGCGCGATTCCAGAAGCTCGGTCTACACCCGGGCGGGGGCGCGACGTGGATGTTCCAGCGAGCCGTCGGCCCCCAGGTGGCGCGGGCCGCGCTGCTGTTCGGCATGCGCTTCGACGCCGACGCCGCCGTACAGCACGGCTTGGCGCTGAGCGTCGCCGACGATCCGGTAGCCGCGGCGCTTGAGCTGGCCGCCGGCCCGGCGGCGGCACCGCGCGACGTGGTGCTGGCGACCAAGGCCACCATGCGCGCCACCGTCAGCCCGGGATCGCTGGACAACGAGCAACACCAGCTGGCCATGCGCGCCGAGCTCGGCCCGCAGTCGTATTCCATCCAATCACCGGAATTCGCAAAGCGATTGGCCGCCGCGCAACGCCGGTAGGCCTCCCCCGCACGCGCGCAGATTGGGATCGGTAGCGCGGCGGACCGGCTGCACTTGCTGCGACGACGCCGACCGAAGTGGCGCCTGAGCAAAGGAATGCAGCGTGCACATCCACCACACCTTCACCCGGCTTGTCGCCGGGGCCCTGCTAACTAGTGGGCTCGCCACGGCGGGACTCGCGCTGACGGCGGGTACCGCGCAGGCCCGGCCGGCGCCGCCGCCGCAAGCGCATTGGTGCCCGAACCAGCCGTGGAACCCGGCCTGGGGCGAGAACAAGTACTGGAACCAATGTTGGGACACCGACAACCCTCCGCCGTACCCGCCCCCGCCGCCGTTTCATCAGCCGAACTTCAACTGTGGCCTGTTCTGGTGCCCCGTGCCGCCGCACTCGTGACCCGGCGCTCACAAGTCGAGCAACGCGGTCTCCGGTGCCTCGATCAGATCCCTTAGTTCGCAGACACATTGGGCGGCTTGCGCCCCGTCGGCGATGCGATGGTCGAACACACATGTCAACGACATCGTCGGGCGCACCACGATCTCGCCGCCCCGGACGACGGGCCGCGGCTTGATCGCTCCCATGCCGAGGATGGCGGCTTCGGGATGGTTGATCACCGGCACCCCGTCGTCCACACCCAGCGCCCCGAAGTTCGTCACGGTGAACGTCGAGCCGCGCAGCTCCCCCGGTCCCAGGCTGCCGGCACGCGCGCCGGCAATCAATTGGGCTGCCCTGCTTGCCAGTTCGCGGGTCGTCATCGTGTGGGCATCGGCGATCACCGGGACCAGCAATCCACGCTCGGTGGCCGCGGCGATGCCCAGGTGCACACGGTGCTCGACGCGCACCCGCGGTCCCTGCGGCGAGTCCACCCAGGTCGCATTCAACATCTCGTTGTGGCGCAACGCGATGACCAGCAAGCGCAACGTCAGGACGAAGGGTGTGATGGTCTCCTGCTCCGCGCGGAACCGGTCGGACAGCCGCAGCAGCTCCGCGCAGTCGACCTCGACACCGACTTTCGCCGGTGGAATCTCCTTGTGCGACAGCGTCATTTTCTCCGCCATCCGGGCCTGCACACCCTGGACCGGCCGCACGTCGGCGCCATGGCCGTTCCCGCCGGCCGCCGCCAGCACGTCCTCCCGAGTGATGATGGCGCCCGCGCCACCCTGCACCGAGTTGAGATCCACCATCAGCTCTTTGGCCAGCTTGCGCACCGGAGGCGCGGCCAGCGGGCGGGTGGTGCGCCGGCTGATGTCGATGCCGGAGTCGGCGCCATAACCGACCAGCGTCGGTGGCGCCGTCTCGGCGGCCGGCGAATCGCCGCCCAGCGGCGCTGTGTCGATCCGCAGCAGCACCGCCCCGACGTTGAGGACATCGCCTTCGGCGCCGTTGCGTTCGACGATGCGACCCGCGTACGGGCTGGGGATCTCCACTTCGGCCTTGGCCGTCTCCACCGTGCACAGCACCTGGTTGAGCTCGACGTCCTCGCCCACCGCCACGTGCCACTGCGTCACGGTGATTTCTTCCAACCCCTCGCCGAGGTCGGGGACCCGAAACGACTTGACCCGCTCGTCGTTCATGGCTGCCCCAGCACGCGCTCGACGCAATCAAGCAGCCGGTCGGGTCCGGGCAGCCACCACTTCTCCAGCCGCGCCGGCGGGTACGGGGTGTCAAACCCGCACGCGCGCAACACCGGGGCCTCCAGCTCGTAGAACAACTCCTCCTGGATTCGGGCGGCCAGGCCGGCCCCGTACCCCAGGCTCCGGGGGCCCTCGTGCATCACCACGCAGCGTCCGGTCCGGTAGATCGACGCGGCGACGGTATCGAAGTCCAGTGGCACCAGCGAGCGCAGATCGATGACATCCAGGCTCCAACCGCGTTGCCGCTGAGCCTCTTCGGCTGCTCCGACGGCCGTGCCGACCAGGCTGCCGTACGTCACGACGGTCACGTCGGTACCCGGCCGGCGCACCATCGCCCGTCCGATCGGTGGTTCGGGCCGGGTGACGTCAACCAGCCCGCGACGCTGGTAGCGGCGCTTGGGCTCCAAGTACATGACCGGGTCCGGGCAGGTGATCGCATGCCGCAGTAGCCAATAGGCGTCGGCGGGGCTGGACGGTACTACCACCTTCAGGCCGGCGGTATGGGCCCAATACGACTCGGTCGAGTCCGAATGATGTTCGGCGGCACCGATTCCCCCGAACGAGGGGATGCGCACCGTCACCGACATGTTGATTTCGCCGCGGGTGCGGGTGCGGTACTTGGCGAGGTGGCTGACCACCTGATCGAAGGCCGGGTAGGAGAACCCGTCGAACTGGATCTCGGGTACCGGCACGAAGCCGCGCAACGCCAGCCCCACCGCGATCCCGATGATGGCCGATTCGGCGAGGGGCGTGTCGAAGCAGCGTGCTTCGCCGAACGCCGCGGCCAGCCCCTCGGTGACCCGAAACACCCCGCCCTCGACCGATACGTCTTCGCCGAACACCAGCACCCGATCGTCGGCGGCCATGGCGTCGTGCAGGGCCCGGTTGAGCGCCTGCACCATGGTCAGCGACTGCGCGCCCAGCACGACGTGTTCTACTGCCGCGGCGAGCGTCTCGTCGTGGCCGGCCGGGCGATCAGCGAGCTGAGTCATGGATGCCTCTCAATCGCTTCGGTCGAGTTCGGCCCGCAGCTGCTGGCGCTGTGCCTCTAGCCCCGGTGTGATCTCGGCGTACACCGAGGTGAACACCTCGTCGATGTCGAAGTCGGGCGCGTCGAACACCGCGTCGCGCAATTCGGCCCGCATCCGCTTGGCTCGGGCCGCGACGCGTTCCTCCAACCGGTCCGACCACAGACCTTGGCCCTGCAGGTAGCTGCGGTACCGCGCGATCGGTTCCAGCGCCGCCCAGCGATCCACTTCCTCTTGCGTCCGGTATCGACTCGGATCGTCGGATGTGGTGTGCGGGGCCAGGCGGTAGGTGACCGCCTCGATCAACGTCGGCCCACCGCCGGCCCGGGCTCGGGCGGCGGCCTCGGCCGTCACCGCGTAGCAGGCCAAAACGTCGTTGCCGTCCACCCGTATTCCGGGCATTCCGTAACCAATCGCCTTGTGCGCCAGCGAGGGTGCGGCGGTCTGTCGGGATATCGGCATCGAGATCGCCCACTGATTGTTCTGCACGAAGAACAGGCAAGGCGTGCCGAACACCGCCGCGAAGTTCAACGCCTCGTGCACGTCTCCCACGCTGGTGGCGCCGTCGCCGAGGAAGGCCACCGTCACCGAATCCTCGCCGAGGCGTTGGGCGGCCATGGCCGCGCCCACGGCGTGCAGGGTCTGGGTGCCGATCGGAATCGACAGGGGGGCACAGCATTTCTTGGTGAACTCGAGGCCGCCGTGCCACGTTCCGCGCCACGCCGCCCCGACATGCCCCGGCGGGATGCCGCGCACCAAAAACGCGCCGAGCTCCCGATATTGGGGGAACAACCAATCCGTCTTGCGCAGGCACGCCGTGGCGCCAACCTGAGCGGCTTCCTGACCGCGGCAGGACGCGAACAGCCCCAGCTCCCCCTGCCGCTTGAGGTTGACGAATTCGCCGTCCAGCTCGCGGGTGACCACCATCATCTCGTAGAGCCAGCTCAGCGTCTCCGCGGGAAGCTCACGGCTATAGCGGTGTTCGGGCGTCGGTGTGCCATCGGGAGCGACGAGTTGCACCGGTTCCAGCTCGACAGCCATCGGCACCGAAGACATTTACGCCACACCGCCTCCCTCGCCGGGTGCCGCGAGCGGGAGTCGATCGCCAGCTACACGAAAGGCTTCGCTCGCCGCGACACTGACGTACCCACCATTATGCGCTCGAACGAGAAGAGACCGCGTTGATTGCGACGACGGCACAACGTGTCGCGCCTCGCCCACGCCGCGTTCGGGGAGCCGTCAGTCGGGGGCGGACTCGCCCGCCCTGCGCAACGTCATGTGCGCGTGCTTGAGCACCGGCGAGTCGACCATCTGTCCCTCGAACGCGAAGACGCCGCGTTCGGACCGCGCCGCGGTCAGCACCCGCCGCGCCCAGTCCAGCCGCTCCTCGCTGGGGCGGTACGCCTCGCGCACCACCGGAATCTGGCTCGGGTGGATGCACACCGTTCCGGCGAAACCCAGCGCGACGGCGTCCTCGGCCTCGGCCCGCAGGCCATCGAGGTCACGGATGTCCAGGTGCACGGCGTCGAGCGCGACCCGACCGAAGGTGGACGCCGTGAGCAGGGCCGTCGACCGCACGTGGTGCGCGACGTCGCGGTAGGTGCCGTCGGCCTTGCGGCTGGAGCTACCGCCGAGCGTGGCGACCAGATCCTCGGCGCCCCACATCAGCGCGACGGTGCCCGGTGCCGCCGCGATTTCGGTGGCGAACACCGCACCGCGCGGCGTCTCCAGCAGCGCGATCACATCGCGGGGCGCCAGCGCCGTCACCTGCGCGGCCGATTCCGTCTTGGACAGCATCACGGTGGTGTAGGCGGTGCCGGCCAGGGCTTCGAGATCCAGCGGGTATTCCGGGGTGTCGGCGGCGTTGACCCGCACGACGGTGCGCTCGGGATCCAGCGGCGTCTCCTGCAACGCCTTGCGCGCCGCGGGTTTATCCGCTTCGGCCACGCCGTCCTCAAGGTCGAGGATCACCACGTCGGCGGCAGCGGCGGCCTTGGCGAAACGCTCGGGACGGTCGGCCGGGCAGAACAACCAGCCGGGGCCGGCGGCTTGCAGGTTCACTTGACCTCCTGGCCGGCAGGGCGTTTCTGCACCAAGGTGGTGCGCACCGCCCGCGCGACGACCTCGCCGTCCTGGTTGCGTCCGGTGTGCTCGAGGGTGACGATGCCTTCGCCGGGCCGGCTCTTGGATTCCCGCTTGGCCGTGCAGACGGTTTCCGCGTAGAGGGTGTCGCCGTGGAAGACGGGCTTGGGGAAGGACACCTCGGAGAAGCCGAGGTTGGCCACGATGGTGCCAAGCGTAAGTTGCGACACCGACAGCCCCACCAGGGTGGACAGGGTGAACATGGAGTTCACCAGCCGCTCGCCGCGAAAGCCGGGTTGCTCGGCCGCCCAGGCCGCGTCCAGGTGCAGCGACTGGGTGTTCATGGTGAGCGTGGTGAACAAGACGTTGTCGGCCTCGGTGATCGTGCGGCCGGGCCGGTGCAGGTAGGTGGTGCCGATCTCGAACTCGTCAAACCACAAGCCCCGCTGGACAACTGATTTGGCCGGTTCGCTCATGACAGTCCCAGTGATCGCGCGATGAGCATCAGCTGCACTTCGGTAGTCCCTTCACCGATTTCGAGGATCTTGCTGTCGCGGTAGTGGCGGGCGACCGGATATTCGTTCATGAAGCCGTAGCCGCCGTGAATCTGCGTGGCATCGCGGGCGTTGTCCATCGCTGCTTCCGAGGCGATCATCTTCGCGATTGCCGCCTCCTTCTTGAAGGGCTTGCCCGCCAACATCTTTGCAGCAGCATCGTAGTAGGCCGTGCGGGCCACGTGGGCACGCGCCTCCATCCGGGCGATCTTGAAGCTGATCGCCTGGTAGGCGCCGATCGGCTGGCCGAACGCCTGGCGTTCCTTGGCATACTTGACGCTTTCGTCCACGCAGCCCTGCGCCGCCCCGGTTGCCAGCGCGGCGATCGCGATGCGGCCCTCGTCCAGGATCGACAGGAAGCCCGAGTAGCCGGTGCCCCGGGCACCCAGCAGGTTCTCCTGTGGGACGCGGGCGTCGTCGAAGCTCAACGGATGGGTGTCCGACGCGTTCCAGCCGACCTTGCTGTACACCGGTTCGACCGTGAATCCCGGTGTGCCGCTGGGCACGATGATCGAGGAGATTTCTTTCTTGCCGTTCGCATTGGTGCCGGTGACGGCGGTGACGGTGACCAGCGAGGTGATGTCGGTGCCGGAGTTGGTGATGAATTGCTTGCTGCCGTTGATCACCCACTCGCCGTTGTCGAGCCGGGCGGTGGTGCGCGTTCCGCCGGCGTCCGAGCCCGCCCCGGGTTCGGTGAGCCCGAAGCCGGCCAGCGCCCGGCCGGCGGTCAGGTCCGGCAGCCACTTCTGCTTCTGCTCTTCGGTGCCGAACCGGTAGATGGGCATCGCGCCCAGGCTGGCGCCGGCCTCCAGGGTGATCGCCACCGACTGGTCGACCTTGCCGAGTTCCTCGAGCGCCAGCGACAGCGCGAAGTAGTCGCCGCCCATGCCGCCGTACTCCTCGGGGAACGGCAACCCGAACAGGCCCATCTCCCCCATCTTGGCGACGACCTCGTACGGGAAGCTGTGCTCCTCATCGTGTTTGGCCGATACCGGAGCGACGACGGTGCGCGCGAACTCCGCGACCGTGTCGCGCAGGTCCTGGTATTCCTTGGGTAGGGTCCCCGCGGTAATGGATGTGGTCATGACGCGTCCTCACTCGAATCGCTTGCCGCGCCGGATTCAGCGGGCACCAGCCGGGCCAGCACCTGGTCCACCGTCACCTGATCGCCGACGGAGACCAGCACCTCCACCTGTCCGGAAACCGGTGCGGCAAGCGAATGTTCCATTTTCATCGCCTCGACGACGACCACCACGTCGCCTTCGGAAACGTCGGTGCCCGAGGATGCCTGAACCGCGATCACGCTGCCGGGCATCGGGCTGACGATCTCGGCCCGCTGCGCGCCCGCGGCGCGATGGATCTTGTTCTCCTCGGCCTCACGCAGGTGCCAGGTGCCACGCTCGTCGGCGATCCACAAGTGCCGGTCGGCTTCGGCCCAGTGGTATTCCCGGCGCAGCCCGTCCAGCGTAACGCTCATTCGCGATTGCTCGACTTGCGCTGCGGCGGAATATGTTTCACCGTCACCCACCCGAACACCGGCGGCCTCGGATGGCCCCCACACCGACACCGTCTCGGTGCGTAGCGGGGTGCGCATGTCGGTGCGAACCGGTGCGGGCCTGCCGCCGACCCGCCAACCCGTCGGCGCCGCCCACGGATTGCCCGCGAAGCGGCGAGCCCGCAACGCCAGCGCCGATTGCCGGTAAAGACCCGCCGCCGCGAGCACGTCATCGGGGGCCGGCACCGGAGCGAAGTCGGCCAGCCGCTCATCGAGCAGCGCGGTATCAAGGTCACCGGCACGCACGCGTTCGTCGGCCAGCAGAAACCGCAGGAATTCGATGTTGGTCTGCACGCCCAGGATCGCGGTCCGGCTCAATGCCCGGTCGAGTTTCGTCAGCGCCTCGTCGCGATCGGTCCCGTGGGCGATCACCTTGCTCAGCATCGGGTCGTAGTCACTGCCGACCAGCGTGCCCGCCCGCAGCGAAGAATCCACCCGCACACCGTCACCGGACGGCTCGAAGACCTGCAGCACCCGCCCGCCCGTCGGCAGGAATCCCCGTGCCGGATCTTCGGCATACACCCGGGCCTCGATCGCGTGCCCGCGCAATTCGACGTCGTCCTGGGCGAACGCCAGCTTCTCCCCGGCGGCGACCCGTAGCTGCCACTCGACCAGGTCCAGCCCGGTGACCGCCTCGGTCACCGGGTGCTCGACCTGCAGGCGGGTGTTCATCTCCATGAAGAAGAACTCGTCGGGCCGGGCCGCGGAGACGATGAATTCGACGGTGCCCGCACCGACGTAGTCGACGCTGCGCGCGGTGTTGCAGGCGGCCTCCCCGATGCGCGCCCGGGTCGCCTCGTCAAGCAACGGCGACGGCGCCTCCTCGATCACCTTCTGGTGGCGGCGCTGCAGGCTGCATTCGCGCTCGCCGAGGTGCACGATGTTGCCGTGCGTGTCGGCGAGCACCTGGACCTCGATGTGCCTGGGGCGCAACACGAATCGTTCGAGGAAGAGGGTGTCGTCACCGAAGGACGAGGCGGCCTCGCGCCGCGCGCCCACCAGCGCCTCGCGCAGCCTGCCCGGTTCTTCCACCAGGCGCATGCCCTTACCCCCGCCGCCCGCCGACGGTTTGATCAGCACCGGGTATCCGACCTCGTCCGCGGCCGCGACCAACTCGTCGTCGCTCAGGCCGGATTTGGCGACCCCGGGAACCACCGGGACGTCGAAGGCGGCGACCGCGTTCTTGGCGGTGATCTTGTCGCCCATCACCTGGATCGCCCGGGCCGGCGGGCCCAGGAAGACCACCCCGGCCCGCTCGCAGGCGGCGGCGAAATCGGCGTTCTCCGAAAGGAATCCGTAACCCGGATGGATCGCCTGAGATCCGGTACGCACGGCCGCCTCGACGACCCTGTCGATGTTCAGATAGCTCTCGCGCGCCGCCGCGGGGCCCAGTCGCACCGCCTCGTCGGCCTCGAGCACGTGGCGCGCGCCGTCGTCGGGATCGCTGTAAACGGCGACCGAGCGGATGCCCAGTCGGCGCAGGGTGCGGATCACCCGAACCGCGATCTCGCCCCGGTTGGCCACCAAAACGGTTTCGAACACTGCACTCACATCCGGAAGACGCCGTAGGAGACGGGTTCCAGCGGCGCTTGCGCGCACACCGAAAGGGCCAGCCCGACAAAGGTTCTGGTATCGGCGGGATCGATGATCCCGTCGTCCCACAGCCGGGCCGTGGAGTAGTAGGGGTTGCCCTGACTCTCGTATTGTTCGCGAATGGGCGCCTTGAACGCCTCTTCCTCGTCGGTCGACCACGGCTTGCCCGCGCCGGCGAGCTGCTCGCCGCGCACGGTGGCCAGCACCGACGCGGCCTGTTCGCCGCCCATCACCGAGATCCGGGCGTTGGGCCACATCCACAGGAAGCGTGGCGAATAGGCCCGGCCGCACATCGAATAGTTGCCCGCCCCATAGGAACCACCGATCACGACGGTCAGCTTGGGCACCCGCGCGCAGGCGACGGCGGTGACCATCTTGGCGCCGTGCTTGGCGATGCCGCCGGCCTCGTAATCGCGACCGACCATGAAGCCGGCGATGTTCTGCAAGAACAGCAGCGGGATCTTGCGCTTGTCGCACAGCTCGATGAAATGCGCGCCCTTCAAGGCGGATTCGCTGAACAGCACGCCGTTGTTGGCCACGATGCCCACCGGGTGGCCGTGGATGTGGGCAAACGCGGTCACCAGGGTCTTGCCGTAATTGGCCTTGAATTCGCTGAATTCGCCGCCGTCGACCAGCCGCACGATGACCTCGTGCACGTCGTAGGGCACGCGCGGGTCGGGCGGCACCACGTCGTAGAGCTCGGTCTGCACGCACCTGGGTGCGACCGGGGATCGCACCTCCCACGGGCTGGACCCGCGCGGACCGAAGGTGGCCGCGATCGCACGCACGATCCGCAGGGCGTGTTCGTCGTCGTCGGCGAGGTGGTCGGTGACACCGGAAACGCGGGAATGCAGGTCACCACCACCGAGGTCTTCGGCCGACACGATCTCGCCGGTCGCCGCCTTGACCAAGGGTGGACCCCCCAAGAAGATCGTGCCCTGCTCGCGGACGATGACGGCCTCGTCGCTCATCGCGGGCACGTAGGCGCCGCCGGCCGTGCATGAACCGAGCACCGCGGCCACCTGTGGAATCTCCTTGGCGCTCATGGTCGCCTGGTTGTAGAAGATGCGACCGAAATGCTCGCGGTCGGGGAACACCTCGTCCTGCCGTGGCAAGAACGCACCCCCGGAGTCCACCAGGTAGATGCACGGGAGCCGATTCTGCAGCGCCACCTCTTGGGCGCGCAGATGTTTTTTTACCGTCATCGGGTAGTAGGTGCCGCCCTTGACCGTCGCGTCGTTGGCGACGATCACGCACTCGCGCTCCGACACCCGGCCGATGCCGGTGATGATTCCGGCGCCCGGAGATTCGTCGCCGTACATGCCGTGGGCGGCCAGCGGGGAGAGCTCCAAGAAGGGGCTACCCGGGTCGAGCAGGCGGTCCACCCGTTCGCGAGGCAACAGCTTGCCGCGGCTGACGTGGCGTTCCCGCGCGCGCTCGTTACCGCCCAGCGCCGCCGCGGCCAGCTTGTCGTTCAGCTCGCCGACCAGCCGGCGGTGCTCGTCGGCGAACGACGCCTCGGCCTTCGCGGGCGAGGTCACCACGTTGTCCATCGCCGCAGCAGCCTCCTTGCCGTCGTGCGGTCAGGCAATTCTTGAGTTAATGCTCATTAACTCAAGGGGAGAATACCATCGTCGTCGTTGCCGGTCCAGAAACGATCGCACCAATCGGAAAACGTGAGTTAATCGCGAATAACTCGTGCTACGTTAGGGCCAGTTAATCAACGGAGGTTCGTCATGACAACGTCCGCCTCCGACGGTCAGGCGGGTGCCCCCGACGCTCCAAATCGCCGGAGTCAGTTGAAATCTGACCGCCGCCTACAACTTCTGTCCGCCGCCGAGCGGTTGTTCGCCGAGCGCGGGTTCCTCGCGGTGCGGCTGGAAGACATCGGCGCCGCGGCCGGCGTCAGCGGTCCGGCGATCTACCGGCACTTCCCGAATAAGGAGTCGCTGCTCGTCGAATTGCTGGTGGGTATCAGCACCAGGCTGCTCGCCGGTGCGCGGCGGGTGCGGGCCGACAACGCCGATGCCACCGCCGTGCTGGACGGGTTGATCGACTTCCATCTGGACTTCGTGTTCGACGAACCCGACCTGATCCGCATCCAGGATCGCGACCTCGCGCATCTGCCCGAGGCGGCCGAAAAGCAGGTGCGCAAATCCCAGCGTCAGTACGTCGAGGTCTGGGTGGGGGTGCTGCGGGAGCTCAATCCCGAGCTGGCCGAGGCCGACGCTCGGCTGGCGGCGCACGCCGTGTTCGGTCTGCTGAATTCGACCCCGCACAGCATGAAGTCCTCGGACGCCTCGCGCAGCAAGCCGGTCCGCACGGCGCGGTCGCGCACCGTCATGCGGGCGATGACGGTGGCCGCGCTCGCCGCCGGAAATCGCTGCCTCTGAGTTCCCCGTCGTAAGGTGACTCAGGGCTTTAACACTTCAGTACAGGTACCCTGCAAGCCATGAGGTGGACATGAACGATTCACGTCCCACCGAGCGGTTTAGCACGTCGCAGCCGGGGCCGCAGCAGCCGAGGTATTCGCCCTCCGCCGATCCCGCGTACGCCGACCAGACGCCGTACGGGCCGAGCTATGGCGGGACGACGTCATCACCGTGGGCGCCCAGTCCGAACGAGGCGAACACGACCAAGCGGCTGCCGGCCTACTGGCAGCAAGACCTGCCCCCGGCGAGCGAGCTGCCGCCCGGCATGGCTCCCCCGCCGCCCGACGCTCCGAAATCGTCGCGGTGGTTGTGGATCGGCGCCGGCGCGGCCGTGTTGCTGGCCGTCGCCTTGGTGATCGCGTTGGTGCTCGCGAACGACGCGATCAAGACCCAGACCGCGGTCCCGCCGTTGCCGGCGATGCCCGAGCCCAGCACGCCGACCACGACGACGTCGCCGCACCGGACCCCGTCGCTCATTCCGGCACCGATACCACCGACCAGCGTTCCCGCCCTGCCCCCCGAGACGACCGGGCCGGCGGCAATGCAGGATGTCGTCTACACCGTCTCGGGCGAGGGCCGCGCGATCAGCATCATGTACATCGACACCGGCGGCCTCATCCAGACCGAATTCAACGTGGCGCTGCCCTGGAGCAAAGAGGTCAGCCTGTCCAAGTCGGCCAATCACCCGGCCAACGTCACCATCGTCAACATCGGCCACAGCGTCACCTGCACGTTGACCGTCGACGGGGTGCAGGTCAGCAAGCGCGTCGGCGGCGGTCTGACGATCTGCGACGCCCGCGGCTAGCCGGCCGCGCCCGCTACGACGGCTCGGCCGCGGGTTGGGCGACCGCGGAGGCGCGCAGCGGGACCCGGACCGCCAGCATCGCCACCAGTCCGGCGACCAGCACCAGCGAAATCCCACCCAGGCCGGCCCGCACGGCGCCGAAGACGTCGACGAACACCGAGAACAGCCAGGGCGCGACGAACGCCACCGCCCGCCCGGTCATGGTGTAGAGGCCGAACGCGACGCCTTCCCGGCCGTGCTTGGCCATGTGCAGCAGCAGGGCGCGCGACGACGACTGCGACGGGCCGATGAACATGCACAGCAGCAGCCCGCACACCCAGAAGGCCACCGGGCCGGACAGCACCATCAGGGTCAGGCCCAGGACGATGATCGCGAGCAGTGAGGCCACGATGACGGGCTTCGACCCGACCCGGTGGTCGACGAACCCGCCCAGCACCGCCCCCACGGCGGCGACCACGCTGGCGGCCACCCCGAAGATCAACACGTTGGCCTGGGTGATGCCGTACACGTTGACGCCGAGCACCGCCCCGAAAGCGAAGATCGCCGCCAGCCCATCCCGGAAGAGGGCGCTGGCGAACAGGAAGTACACCAGGTTGCGGTCGCGCTTCCACTCCCCGCTGACCTCGGTCCACAACTTTCGATAGCCGCCCAGCATGCTGGTCGGCTGATACTCCTCCGAGGACGCGGTGAGCCGCTGCGCGACGAACAGCAGGGGCAGCGCCAACACCGCGAACCAGATCGCGGCCACCACCATCGCCTCGCGGACGTAAAGCCCGTCCCGCAAGGGAACTCGCAGCAGACCGCGCGTCGCGTCAGGACCGCCGCCGGACCCGGAGATGAACCCGGTGTAGATCACCAGCAGCAGCAGAACGCTTCCGACATAACCTGACGCCCAGCCGAACCCGGATATCCGCCCGGCAGTCTGCGGCGTCGAAAGCTGACGCAGCATGGCGTTGTACGGGACGCTGGCCAAATCGCCGCACGCCGCCGTCGCCCCCAGCAGCACCAGGCCCGCCCACAGGTAGCCGGGACGGTCGCGGATGAAGAACATCGCACCGGTCAGCGTCACCGCTGTGGCGGTCAGCACACTGAGCGCTACCCGCCGGCGGTGCGGGGATTCCACCCACACGCCGACGGCCGGCGCGAGCACGGCGACCGTCAGCCCGGCGATGGCCGCCGCGCGGCCCAACCAGCTCGCCGGGGTGGTGGTACCGGGTATCCCCACCCCAACGCTGCTGGTCAGATAGACGGAGAAGACGAAGGTCGCCACGATCGCGTTGAGGCCGGTCGAACCGCAGTCCCAGAGCGCCCAGGCCAGCACGCGCGATCGCGCGGGCGTGGCGGGATGCGACTCCGGCTGGCTCATGCCCGGCACTCTATAGGCGCCCGCGATCGCCCGCGGGCCGCGTTGCGCCCGCTGTCTACGATTGGCGCATGCCGTTACCCGCCCCAAGCGCCGAGGCGCGCGCCGTTGTCACCGGAGCTTCGCAGAACATCGGTGAGGCACTCGCCACCGAACTCGCCGCACGCGGACACCACCTGATCGTCACCGCACGTCGCGAAGACCTGCTCAAGGACCTGGCCGCCCGGTTGACCGGCAAGTACGGCGTCACCGTCGACGTGCGCCCCGCCGACCTGGCCGACCCGGGCGAACGGGCGAAGCTGTGCGACGAGCTGGCCGCCCGCCCCATCTCGATCCTGTGCGCCAACGCGGGCACCGCGACCTTCGGTCCGGTCGCCACGCTCGATCCGGCCGGCGAGAAGGCGCAACTGCAGCTGAATGTCCTTGGGGTGCATGACCTTACGCTGGCCGTGCTGCCGGGAATGGTCGAGCGGAAGTCCGGCGGCATCCTCATTTCCGGTTCGGCGGCTGGTAATTCGCCGATCCCCTACAACGCCACCTATGCGGCGACCAAGGCGTTCGCGAACACCTTCAGCGAATCGCTGCGCGGTGAGCTGCGCGGGTCCGGCGTCAACGTGACCCTGCTGGCGCCGGGCCCGGTGCGGACCGATCTGCCCGACGACACCGAGGCCTCGATCGTCGAGCGGCTGGTGCCGGACTTTCTGTGGATCTCGACCGAGCACACCGCGCGCGTGTCGCTGGATGCGTTGGCGCGCAACAAGATGCGCGTCGTCCCGGGTCTGACGTCAAAGGCCATGTCGGTGGCCAGCGGGTACGGCCCGCGCGCCATCGTGGCGCCCATCGTTGGCGCGTTCTACAAGAAGCTCGGCGGCGGATAGTTCCGGCGGCGGCGTAGCGGCGTCGTAGCGGCGGCGGCTCCCTGGGCGTAACGCAGCGGCGATTATCAGCCCGATTTTTCGCCGTGGCGTTACGGGCGCGACGAACGGCCAGCGCTACTTCCGGCGGCGGCGCCCGGTGCCGAAGATGTTTTTCACCACTTCACGTATCGCGGTGTTGATGCCGCTTTTCACCGTCGGGTTCTGCAGCACTTCCTCCCACATCGAGGGACCCTTTGGCCCCGCCGGCTCCGCCGGCTCCGGCATCGGCGGGACCGCCTCATTCGAGGGGACCGGCGGGTAGTCCGACTGGGTTTGCGGCGCCCGCGACGGGGCCCGAGCCGGCGGGCTGGCCTGCGGCTGCGCCGGTTGAGGCTTGGTCTCGCCGTAGGTGGCCTGCAGCGCACTGTTTTTCGCCGCCGACTGGATCGCGTCGTTGCCGATCGAGGCCATCAACGAGCGGGGCACTCGCATGCGGGTCCACGCGACCGGCGTCGGCGCACCCTTCTCGGACAGCACGGTCACCACCGCCTCGCCGATCCCCAGCGACGTCAACGCCGATTCCAGGTCGTAGACATCGGTTTTCGGGTAGGTCCGGACGGTCCTGCTCAGCGCCTTCTGGTCGTCGGGCGTGAACGCGCGCAACGCGTGCTGAATGCGCGCGCCCAACTGGGAGAGGATGTCGTTGGGAATGTCGGTGGGCAACTGGGTGCAGAAGAACACCCCGACGCCCTTCGACCGGATCAGCTTCACGGTCTGCTCGACCTGCTCGAGAAACGCCTTGGACGCGTCGGCGAACAACAGGTGCGCCTCGTCGAAGAAGAAGACCAGCTTCGGCTTGTCCACGTCGCCGACCTCGTCCAACACCGTGAACAGGTCGGCCAGCAGCCACATCAGGAAGGTCGAGAAGATGACCGGGCGCAACGACTGACCGCCGAACTCCAGCAGCGAGATGATGCCGCGGCCCGCGTCGACGCGCAGCAGATCGCGCGGGTCGAGCTTCGGCTCGCCGAAGAACGTGTCGCCGCCCTCGCCCTCGAGGTTCACCAGCGCCCGCAGGATCACCCCGGCCGTCGTCGACGACACTCCGCCAAGGGATTTCAGGTCTTCCTTGCCGGCATCGCTGGTCAGGTGGGTGATGACATCACGCAGCTGGTTCAGGGTCACCAGGGCGCTGTTGTTCTCCTTGGCCCAGTGGAAGATCAGCCCCAGCGTGGACTCCTGAGTGGCGTTGAGCCCCAGCACCTTTGACAACAGCACGGGACCGAAGCTGGCCACCGTGGCCCGGATCGGCACACCGACCCCATCGGTGCCCAGCGACAAGAACTCGACCGGAAAACCGGTCGGCTCCCAGTCGTCGCCGGTGTCTTTGGCCCGCGCGGCCGTCTTGTCGTCGCCCTTACCGGGCTGGGCAAGCCCGGACAGGTCGCCCTTCACATCGGCCATCAGCACGGGAACACCCGCGGCGCTGAGCTGCTCGGCGATCAGTTGCAGCGTCTTGGTCTTGCCGGTGCCGGTGGCGCCGGCCACCAGGCCGTGCCTGTTGATGGTGGCCAGCGGGATACGGATCTGTGCCGTTGGATCGGCCGCCCCGTCGATGACGACCGTGCCCAATTCGAGTGCCTGGCCACCGACGGCGTAGCCCTCGGCGATCCGCGTCGCGGCCGTGGCCGCTGAATCGGTGCTCATCGTGCTGCGCCCCTCTTCCCCGGTGATTCGGCATGCAGTTCGACAACGCTCACCCTACTTCTCCAGTTGAGACGCGGGCGAGGACCGGCGCGGGCGTCACCTGCGCGTAGTGCACTGGGTGGCGACCCGCCGCGCTTGCGATCGCCACTAGTCCGATGGTGGCGACCCGCAGCGCCCGGCTCCGCCGCGCTTGCGATCGCCACTGGTCCGACGGTGGCGACCCGCAGCGCCCGGCTCCGCCGCACTTGCGATCGCCACTAGTCTGAGCGCTGTGCGAGACGAACTGGTGTGGATCGACTGCGAGATGACCGGGCTTGATCTGGGCTCGGACAAGCTGATTGAGATCGCGGCGCTGGTGACCGACGCCGATCTGAACGTTCTCGGCGACGGGGTCGACGTGGTGATCCATGCCGACGACGCCGCGCTCGCGGCGATGGGCGACGTGGTCAGCGAAATGCACTCGCGCTCGGGGCTCACCGACGAAGTGCGGGCCTCGACCGTCGACCTGGCGACCGCCGAGGCGATGGTGCTCGACTACATCGGCGAACACGTCAAGCAACCCAAGACGGCGCCGCTGGCCGGAAACTCCATCGCCACCGATCGCGCCTTCATCGTGCGCGACATGCCCGCCCTGGACGCCTACCTGCACTACCGCATGATCGATGTGAGTTCGATCAAAGAGCTCTGCCGCCGCTGGTATCCGCGGATCTACTTCGGTCAGCCGGTAAAAGGCCTGGCCCATCGCGCTTTGGCCGACATCCACGAGTCCATCCGCGAGCTGCAGTTCTACCGCCAGGCCGCGTTCGTCGCGCCGCCGGGCCCGTCTACCAGCGAAATCGAGGCGATCGTCGCCGCCCTCGATGGCGGAAAAGACGCACCGGGACCAAACGATTCGGCCTCCGCGCCGCCGACCGGCTAGTATCGACGTCGCCGCTCGTTGACCGACATCGTGCGCAGGTCGGCTTGCGGCCGTGGTGGGTGTAGTTCAGTTGGTAGAGCGTCAGGTTGTGATCCTGAATGTCGCGGGTTCGAGTCCCGTCACTCACCCCACAGGTCAGGGAGCATCACCGCTCCCTGACCTTTTATGGTGTTACCGACTCGGCGCGATGCCGATGCACCCGTGAGTGGAAGGTAGTGACGAGACAACGCCCCGCCCCGCCCCGACCCCGGCGCCTGCGCCCGGGGGCAGCGGCCGTCGTGGGGGTCGCGCTGTTCCTCGCGGGTTGTGGCGGGTCGAGTCACACCACGACGACGGTCATGTCGACACTGCCACCGGAAACCAAGACGGTGACCAAGACCGTCGCCCCGCCACCCCCGCCGGGGCCCAAGACATCGATCGAGAACAACGGCACCTACATCGTCAACAAGGACATCGCGGCGGGCACCTACCGCAGCGATGGCGCCAAGTCCGGGTGCTATTGGGCGAGGCTGCGCAGCTTCGACACCAACGACATCATCGACAACAACGTCGGCGACGGCCCCCAGGTGGTCCGGATCCTGCCGACCGATACCGCGTTCATGACCCGAAGCTGCGGGAGCTGGCACAAGATCGACTGACCGCTACGTCAGGTGTTGGCGTTGCCCGCCTTCCACTGCGGCCACGGGATGTTCCAGTCGCCCAGCCCCTCGATCCCGGGCAGCGTCGGCCCGACCGTGTGCACCACCTCGACGATGTCACCGCTTTTGCTGTGGTCGTAGAACCACTCGGCGTTGCTGGGACTCACGTTCAGGCAGCCGTGGCTGGTGTTGGTGTGCCCCTGCGCGCCCACCGACCATGGCGCGGAATGGACGAAAACGCCGCTGTAGGACATCTGCGTGGCCCAGTCGACTTCGGTGCGGTATCCGTTGGGCGAGTTGACCGGAACCCCGTAGGTCGAGGAGTCCATGATGATGTGCTTGAACCGGGCGCCAATGATGTAGACGCCGTTGGCCGTTGGGGTGCTGTCCTTGCCCATCGACGTCGGCATGGTCTTGACAACATCGCCGTTGACCCGCACGGTCACCGTCTTGGTGGTGTCGTCGGCCGTCGAGATCACCTCGTCACCGATGGTGAAGTGCGTCTTGACGTTGTCCTCGCCGAACATCCCGTCGCCCAGGTCCACCCCGTAGGTGTTGACCGCCACGTCGATGGTGGTCCCTGACTTCCAGAAATGCTCTGGGCGCCAACGCACTTCGCGGTTGTTCAGCCAATAGAACGCGCCCTCGACCGGAGGGTTGGTGGTGATGTTGATGGCCTTCTGGGCCGCCGCCCGGTTGGCGATGTTCTCGTCGAAGCGGATCGCCACCGGCTCACCGATGCCCACCACCTCGCCGTCGGCCGGGCTGACGTAGGGCATGGTCAGGTGGGCGGGTGAACTGGTCTCGAACGACATCTGCTTGCTGGCCGCGCCGCCCAGGCCGGTTGCCTTCACGGTCAACGTGTAACGCCGGTTGTAGCCGAGCTGCTCGGTGGTCGACCACCGCAGGCCGTCGGGACTCAGCTGCCCGCTGATCGACCTGCCGTTCTCGTTGACCATGCTGACCGAGGCGAGCACGCCGTCGGCAACGCTCACCGTGACGGGCGCATCCACCGTCACACCGACGGCGCCATCGGTCACCGAGGCGGTGAGCTTCGGGACCAGCAGGTCGGCCAGCGGGGTGCCCTTGTCGAAGATGACCTTCGCCGGTGCCGCCGCGTGGTTGCCATCGCAGGCGGCGGTGAGCACAGCAATCGGAACGATGGCAGCCACCAGCCATGATCGGCGTTTCCGCAAATGCGCCATCCAGTGACCTTCCATTCAATTCTCCAGATGGTCACCGCTGACCAGCGAGGTAGCTGCAGGCATTCTAATGGCATCTGCCGACGCTCCCGTGCCAGCTGAGCCGGGGCGTCCGTTCGGTGTCATCGCCGCAATGAAATCGTCATTTCCGGCGCGGCCAACAGCCAGCGGCGCCGACTACGCCGGCAAGTTGGACTCTTCGTGCAGTTCGGCGTCGCCCCTGTCGCGGGCGCTGACGGCCTCGACGCGCGCGAGCTTGATGATGGCCGCGATCATCACCAGCGCCGCTGCCGTCAGGGCGATCATGCCGGGTCGACCGGTCTCAAGCGTCTCGCCGAGGACGACGACGCCCAGCACCGCCGCGACGACGGGCTGCGACACCTGCAGCGTGGGCATGGACGCGGTCAGCGGCCCGGCGCGAAACGCCGCCTGGCTCCACACCACGCCGCCCAGGGCGACAAGGATGCAGGCGTAGAGCTCCGGGGCGCGCATCACCGCGGCCGGCCCCTCGCCGAGCCGAGCGACGACCTCCTTGGTGAGCGCCGCAAAGGTGCCCCACAACGCCCCGGACACGAAGGCGAACAACATGGCGGCCACCGCGCCGCCCCGAATGCGGCCGGCCACCACACAGCCGATCAGGAGCGGCCCCAACACGATGGCCACCACCGCCCAGGTGCGAAGCGATGCGCCGCTATGGCCGGCTTGCGGATTGCCGACGACGACCACCACTGTCACCGCGGCGGTCAACAGCGCGGCCCACACCCATTCGCCTGCGGTGACGGCCCGGTGCGACAGCCTGGCGTTGAGGGGCAGCGCGAAGAGCACCGAAAACATCAGCAGCGCCTGGACCAGCAGCACCGAACCCTCGCCCAGGGCCGCGACTTGCAACGCAATGCTCGCCGCCAAGAGCAGTGTGCCCCACCACCACCGTTGGCTGCGAAGCAAATTGGCGAACAATTCGACGGAGCCTACCGCCCGGTCGGTGATGCGCTGGGCCGTGCGTTGCTGCAACACGTCGCCCGTGGCAATGCACAACGCGGAACTCAACGCGAGGAGAGCGGCGATCAGTGTGTGCGACATGAAAATCTCCGTGGGTGTCCGGCGTTTCGGACTTCGCGGTAGTGGAAAACCATTGGTGCGCAATGCATGTTCGCGGGTCAGGTGCGCTCGGCGGCGGCCCTGTCAGTCCACCTTCTGGTCAATGACCGGCCCCCGTTCGGAGCGTCGCGGGCCCAGCGGCCCCGCCCCACCGCGACCTCGCCCTCTTCACCGGTTGCGGACCGCTCCCGCAGCCACACCAACGGCCGTGGGGCCCACCAGGTCCAGCGGCCCAGCAGGTGAATGAAGGCCGGTACCAAGACCATTCGGACCAGGGTGGCATCGACGAGGACGCCGAGCGTGAGGCCCAGGCCCAGCATGCGCATGAACGACACGTGCGCGGGGATCAAGGCGGCGAACGAGATCGACATGACCACAGCGGCGGTGGTGACCACCCGGCCGATCCCGGCGATACCCAGCGCCGTGCTCTCGTCGGTGGCGGCGCGCGCCTCGGCGGCCGTCGGCGGCGTCTCCCGGATGGCCTGCGAGGCCAGCCAGTATTCGTGGATGCGCGAAACCAGGAACACCTCGTAATCCATGGCCAGCCCAAAGGCGATGCAGAACAACAACACCGGGATGTTGGCGTTCAATGTCCCGTTGGGTGTGGTGCCCAGCGCGCCCAGGTGGCCGTCCTGGAAGATCCACACCATCGCGCCGAACGCCGCGGTCAGTGACAGCACGTTGCACACCAGCGCCTGCAGCGGCAGCACCGCGCTGCCGGTCAGCAGGAAGAGTAGGGCAAAGGTGATCAGGGCAATCAGCCCGAACACCAGCGGCAGTCGCTTGGTGATGGCGTCGACACTGTCGCGGTTGATCTGCGCAAGACCGGTCACCAGCACCGAGTGGCCGGCCGGCCCAGCGACCTGATGCAGTCGGTCGAGTTGCGTGTTCGAAGCCTTCGAATACAGCGGCGCAGTGCTCGACACCGTCAGAAACGCTGCGCCGTTGGCCATGCCGGTGGCCTCGGCGGGCGGCGCCACCCGTTTCCCGCCCACGAACGTGCCGGCCGGCGCGCTGACCGCGGAGACGTCGGCCACCCGGGACAGCTCGGCGGCGTAGCGCTCCAGGTCGGCGGGGGTCATGCCGCGAGCGTCGGGGACGACGACGGAGACCCCGGTGCCTAGCCCGTTAGCGAAATCGTTGTCCAACATGTCGGCAACCTGGCGCGCAGACGCAGCTTTGGGCAGCACCCGTTCGTCAGGGAAACCCCACTTCACCCCGAGGAACGGCGCACCGAGCAACAGCAGCAACACCACGACACTCAGACCGACCGACATGGCGTGGCGCAACACGTAGCGCGTCGACCGGTACCAGAACTGTGTCTCGAGCGGCTGGTGCGCGTGATCGCGGAACGGCCGCTGCCCGTGCAGCACGCGATGCATCACCCGACGGGCGTTCAGCGAGTCCAACCGCGGCCCCAGCAGCACGATCGCGGCCGGCGTCACCACGACAGCGGCGAGCGCCACGATGATCGCCGTGACCACGATCGTGTAGGCCGACGACTTGAGGAAGTACATCGGGAACAGCGCCATCACCGCCATTGACAGCCCGACGGTGGTGGCCGAGAACAGAACGGTTCGGCCGGCGGTGGCCATGGTCCGAAACAACGCCTGGTCCCGGTCCTCGGTTCGGGCCAGCTCCTCGCGATAGCGAGTGATGATCAACAGGTTGTAGTCGATCGCCAGGGCCAGACCCATCGCAATGCTCAGGTCCAGCGCATACGTCGACACGTCGGTGACGTAGGTGATCAGTCGCAGCACCGACATGGTGCCGACGATGGCCAATGCGCCCAACACGATCGGCAGCGTCGCCGCCACCACACCGCCAAGCACCCACACCAGCACCGCGAAGCTCAACGGAATCGCGATCGACTCCATCAGCATCAGGTCGCGCTGGTTCTGCTGATTGATCTGGGCGTACGCCACGGCCATCCCACCGGCGCGAACGGTGACGCCGTCCCGGTCGTGGACCACCTCACGCATGAGCGCGCTGGCGTACTCCTGGGCCTTGTTCTCCCCGCCTCTCAGGTCGGCCACGATCATCCCGGACTTGTTGTCCTTGCTGACCAGCTGGGCCGCGGTCTGGGGCGGCGAGGTCCACGCCGAAGAAACGTCGATGACCCAAGGCGATCGTTTCAGGTGATCGACGATGTCGGTGGCCACCTGGCGCGCTTTGTCGCTGCGGGCGCCCGCGGGCGCGGTCAGCGCGATCAGCATCTTCTGGTCGGTTTGGCCGAACTTGTCCCTGAGCAGTTCGGTCGCCCGCGCCGATTCCGAGGTCGGGTCCTGGAATCCGCCGGCCGACAGCCTGTTTACCACCGGAATCCCGAAGATCCCGCAGACCACCAGGACGAAAACGGCGACCGCGATGATGCGTCTGGGCGCCGCGATGGCAAGTCGAGCGATTCCTCGCAGCACTGGCGTCCTTTCTTTTCCGGCGCCTCCGGCCTAGCTCTATACCCATACAGGGACCGTTTGACGCCCCCTCGGCACTCATTTCCGCCGATGCGTCGGAGACGCACGCGTGGCTTATGTAACAGTAAGACGGCCGCGTTAGCGCAATTGATTCCGTCACACCGGTGATCCGCCTTACACCCCTGCTCCTACTATGACGGCTTGTGGGCGGCGTCACCAACGTCGTTGCGACGTTTCACCACCCGGGACTCGGGTACCGAAGAGGGGCGGCATTCCAGTAAACGAGCTTTGTTGGATTCGGTGTGCACATCACGAATTCAGCTGGGCCAGTAGCGAATTGGATGAGCGATGAATGCAACAAAGGACGCTATCAGGATCAAGCATCCCACCGAGAAGGACTGGCAGGCCGTCTACGAGAACCAGGCGCGCGCATATGGGATTGCCGTGGACCCGCACGACGTCGCCGCCTGGACGCGGCGGGTCAACCTGCAAGACATCCTGATCGCCGAAGACATGTCCGATCCGGAAGAGCCGCACCTGGTCGGAACTTCCCTTTACTACCCACTGCGGCTCACCGTGCCAGGGGGCGCCAGTCTCGACGCCGCCTGGTTGTCGATGATCGCAGTCGCGGCGACGCATCAGGGACAAGGAATCTGGCAACAGCTCAGCATCCAGGGCTTCGCAATATTGCAGGAGCGTGGTTATCCCATTCTTTGCGGCGTTCCCACCCAGCCAACGGTTTACGAAATCCTTGGGGCCGGGGTGGCCAGCTATGCCAGGACCTACGACATCGAGCCGCGTTTCACCCAGCTGCGCAACAAGCCCGACCGAAATCGGGCTCGTGAGGTCGACGCTGCCCAGGCGGCAAGCCTGCTGCCCCCGCTCTACGAGCGGTGGCGCGCCATCACTCCGGGTGCGCTGAGCCGAGATGATGCGTGGTGGGACGACATCCTCGAAGACAGGATCACCCAGCGGGACAACGGATCGACGCTCAATTTCATCGTTCATCCGGACGGTTTTGTGACCTACCGCGTCGTGGGAGCGTCGCCGCACGCCTATCGGCGGCCATTCGGCAGCGTGATCGTCCAAGACTTCTGCGCGGTCACGAACGAAGCCCACGACGAACTGCTGGCGACTCTGGTGGGCTCCAAAACGTTCGACAACATCGTGATGGAGGTCCCGGTCGATGACCCGCTCCCACTCAAACTCAAAGACCAGCTCGCCGCGAAAACGATAGGCATGAGCGATTTCCTGTGGCTGCGAATCATGAACGTGCCCGCCGCGCTCGGCGCCCGCGGGTATTCATCCGACGCCGACATCGTCCTGGACATCACGGACCCGCTCAGCGTCGCTGGTGGACGATTCCGGCTGCAGACACGCGATGGTGTCGGCGAGTGCACACCGCACGACGGGCCCGCGGACGTCCAGATAAGCCTTGGTGATCTGGGGACCATCTACATGGGGGCCCACCGCCCGTCGGAACTTCACCGGGCGAACCGCATCGCGGAACTGCAGCCGGGCACGCTGCGCACCCTGGACGCCATGTTCGCCACCGACCGGGTGCCTTATTGCGGCACGCTCTTCTGATAACCGTCCAGCTCGCCAATCAGGTTGCGGCGAAAACTATTCGAAGACGTTACGGGTGGCGCGTCGAGTCGCGGTGACGCCGACCCCGGTCGAGCGGGTAATGCTCGAGGCGAGCCGGACGGCTCCGAACCATGCGGATCACCCGCGGCCGAGCGGCTATCCTGGGAACCGGTCGGGATTTCACTGGACGGCACGACGCCTGTTATTGTCGCCTACGCGGTCTCGGCCGTTTAGAAGCGCCGTTAGCTCAGTTGGTAGAGCAGCTGACTCTTAATCAGCGGGTCCGGGGTTCGAAACCCTGACGGCGCACCAGCTCACCGAGTACTTCAATATTTGGTGGCTTCTCCACTTCAATGGGGGGTTCACCCGATGGGTAGCGATCTCCGAGCAATCTCTTTCCCGACGATCGCGCGGGTCCTACCATCCCTGCGGTGGGGTTTTTCAGAGGGCACTTGTGAAAACTGACCTGAAGTGGGTCGAGCCCTTCGAGGGCCACTATCACGCCAACATCGACGACCGCAGCGAATACCGGGTGCACGTGGTCTCGACGGGCGGCTTCCGCGCCGAACGGGTGGACGACGGCTTCGTGCACCACGACCTGGGCCGGGCCGGCACCGCCGCCGAGGCGCAGGCGATCTGTCAGGACCTGCACACCAGGGCCCTGCGCCGCGCCGCGTGGGAGGCCTACATGGCCGAGCACGACCCGCCGGGCTGGGAGTGACCCCCTCACCGGTTGACCGGAATTTTGCCGCCGTATCCCACCGCGACAGCCCCTCCTGCAGGTAATTTCTTGCTGGCACCGATCGGCGCCAGAAGCGCCGATAGGCCCCCTTGGGACGAGCTGCGTCGAAGGAGCTGCAATGGGGTTCATCCGGCCCAACCTGCCCGTCGTCGACATGGCCGAGTGGACCAGCCGCTCCCGCGCCGAACGGATCGTGCCGATGGCGCGCCACATCGCCGAGCACGGCTTCGGCACCCCGCTGGTGATGCACGTGGTGTACGGCGTGAAGATCGCGCTCTACATCCTCGGCGGTTGGCTCTTCGCGTGGTCGACCTCCGGCATCGGCGGCTTCAGCCACGTCGGCGAATGGTGGTCGGAGCCGATCGTGTTCCAGAAGGCCGTCCTGTTCACGATGCTGTTCGAGGTCGTCGGCCTCGGTTGCTGCTTCGGGCCCTTGGCGGGGCGCTACTTCCCTCCGATGGGGTCGATCCTGTACTGGCTGCGGCCGGGCACCATCCGGTTGCCGCCGTGGCCCAATCGGGTGCCGTTGACCAAGGGCAGCAACCGAACCCCGTTCGACGCGTTGCTCTACGGCGTCCTGCTGGTGCTGCTCCTGACCGCGCTGGTGTCCGACGGCGCCGGACCGATTCCCGCGCTGGACACCACGATCGGAGTGCTGCCGTGGTGGCGCACCGTCGCGATTCTGGCGGTCCTGGCCGTGCTCAGCTTGCGCGACAAGGTGATCTTCCTGGCCGCGCGCGGCGAGGTGTATGCGCCGCTGGCGCTGACGTTCCTGTTCGCCGGGGCGGACATCATCGTCGGCGCCAAGGTCGTCTTCATGGTGATTTGGCTGGGTGCGGCGACCTCCAAACTCAACAGGCACTTTCCGTTCGTGATCTCGACCATGCTGGCGAACAATCCGTTCATCCCCTCGGGGCCGCTCAAGCGGTCGATGTTCAGACACCACCCGGACGACCTGCGGCCCAGCGCGCTGGCGGGATTCATCGCGCACTTCTCGACCGCGGTCGAGGGTCTGGTACCGGTGGTGCTGCTGTTCTCACACGGCGGCTGGCCGACGGCCATCGCGGCGTTCGTGATGATCGTGTTCCACCTCAACATCCTGCTGGCCTTCCCGATGGGCGTGCCGCTGGAGTGGAACGTCTTCATGATCTTCGGGGTGCTATGGCTGTTCGTCGCGCACGCGCGCCTGGGCCTGTCCGACATCGCCCACCCGTTGCCGATCGCCGCCCTGTTCGCCGTCATGGCCGGCACGGTCGTCGTCGGGAATCTCTATCCGCGCAAGGTCTCGTTTCTGCCCGGCATGCGCTACTACGCCGGCAACTGGGACACCACCCTGTGGTGCGTGCGGCCGTCGGCCGACGAAAAGTTCCGCGTCGGCTCCCGCGCCCTGGGCCCGATGCAGCACCAGCAGCTCGAGCGGTTGTACGGCAGCAAAGAGGAAACCCTGATCCCGCTGCACCTGGCCTTGGCGTTCCGGGGGATGAACACCCACGGGCGCGCGCTGCTCACCCTGGCGCACCGGGCGATGGCCGACTACGACGAGGACGACTACAACCTGTGTGAGGGTGAAGTCCTGTGCTCGATGGTGCTGGGCTGGAACTTCGGCGACGGCCACATGCACAACGAATGCCTGATCGAGGCGCTGCAGCAGCGGTGCGGGTTCGAGCCGGGCGAGGTGCGCGTGGTGATCCTCGATGCCCAGCCCATCCACCAACAGCGGCAGGAATACAGGTTGGTCGACGCCGCGACGGGCGAATTCGAACGCGGCTACTGCGACGTCGACGACATGGCCACCAATCAGCCCTGGGCCGACGACATCCCGGTGTACGTCCAGACCGGGCGCGTCACCGATTCCTGACGCGGCGCACCGCCACCACCACGACGAGGGTCCCGACCCCGGCCAGCGAGGCCAGCACCACGGGCTTCTGCACGAATCCGATCACCCGGACCTTGAGGTCGTCGGCCAGGCGCCGAGGATTGGCCCGCTCGGCAAGCGAGTCGACGGTGGCCGCCAGCTGATCTAGGGTAGTTCGGGCAGGTGCATGAGCCGGATAGTGGGCGACTTGGAGGACACAGTGGCGGACCGGGACCCCGAAGCCATCAAGCAGGACATCGACGTCGCCCGGGACCAGCTGGCGGCCACCGTCGACTCGCTTGCCGAGCGGGCCAATCCTCGGCGCCTGGCCGACGACCTCAAGGTCCGGGT